>JAJPJF010000067.1 GCA_021324415.1 Nostocales cyanobacterium Centralia_MAG_434 | reverse complement strand
TTGGCTTAAAGATCAAAGCAAGATTAGCGATGTCACCCGATATCTCGAGGGTTTGAGAAAACTCCCCTTATGTACAGGCACTTCTGCTGGCTCTGTTACTTCCGCACTCACTTGTAATCCTGGCATTGCCAACGTTTACTCTGGTGCTAAAGCTTATCGGCTTGGTCTGGCTCCTAGTCCTAACCCAGACAACCGCACACCTGATCTTTTCATCCAAGCGCTGCCTGGCTATATCTTTGTTGGTAATCCTTCCAAAGGGAAGAAGATTGCTGAACATGGAGCTTTGTTTACTGCTGATGCGACCAACATCGCTCTCATTTTAGGTGGTGCTGGTTTATTGCCTCGGGTTAAAGGCACAACTGTCAATGATCAGGTTCAGACAACTCAAATTGCTGTCACTGTTTTGAATGCTCTGGGTCTTGATCCCAATCTTTTAACAGGTGTACGTATTGAAGGAACTCAGGCACTGCCTGGAACGGGAATTAAGGGGTTTTCACCACAGCAGACTGACAACGGCAAGCATAACATCGGCAACCACAGCACGAAACCGACCAAGAACACCGCGAGCTAATGAGTCTATCTGCTGTCGGGAGATCCAACAAAACAAATGGTGGTGTTACAGACTTGTTGATTTACTTCTTCAACTCTTGATGCGAAGCGTTTTATTTTTAGCTTTTTAACACAACTGTAACATTACCCCCTTCGTGCAAAATATTGACCAGGGACCGAAGAAATGATACTGAAGTTATAGTTTGTAAGTTTTTCGGACATGCGTATACTTACTGTAGTTGTATCTGACAGCCTCCTCCACGGCTGTCATTTTTAATGCTTCTCTTGACAGCCGCATATGTGCTTTGAATCATAATCTGGTTCTTGGCAACTTTGGGGTCATCGTGCCAAAAAGGGAAAACTGTTGTCGAGTCTCAAAAAAGATGGGCTCATGTGCGATTAGGGTGATCTTGGTGGAATGGGAGGCACAAGATCTGAGGGCTCCTTGTTGGCGACCCTTGCTCTCGCCTACCAGCTTTCGCTGATTGCCCAAAGGGCACCGCAATCATGCGACCCTTGCAAAGCCCAGCGCTGCTAGGCGATTGCCCAAGGGGCAGTGCCCAAAGGGCGATCGCCTGCAGTGCGCTCTTGAGAGCGGAATCGCTGCTGTAGGCAGCACTCTGTTCGTGGTTTAAAGTGGGTGCAGTCGCGAATTCGTTTGAATAAGGCTGTTGATTTATTGATGTCTTAAGTGCCTAGAATCTGTGTTGAACTCCTGGAGTAGTTGATGATACTTGAGTAAGTTGGTGCGATGAGCGAGGCTGATAAATTTTGTGAGATCTTGTGAGATCACCTATAGTAGCAGTAAGTTATACGGAAGCTCGCCATGAATACAATAACATTTGCGTTACTATGCTCAAGCAGTATTTTTGGCTTAATGTAACTAAATGCCAGTCCAGCATTGGCACTTAAGGCTAGCCCAGAACAGTTAGCTTTACCCAAGTTAGATTCAGAGCAGACACAGCAAGTTAATACACCAGTTGTGGAAGGCGACAACGAGTTCCCGTCAATGCATACTCATGAGACCGAAAGCGCAAAACAGTTGGCATTAAAGATGTTTGGTTGTGATTGTCCAAGTTGTACAGCGATGGCAAAACAGATGTTACTTCAAGGGAATTTACCCCAGATCAGATAAGGGATTTTCATTGTAAGTAATGATTGGAATCGTCTTAGAGTGTCTGTAGTGTAGAAAAAAACACCATTAATTAAGCACTTAGCCTGTTAGGGTGGCTAAGTGTTTTTATTATGCAATAATATAGCATCCTAATTACTTGACAGAGTAAAAACCGAGGTCATTAGTACTTGGGTACTAAATTTGGCTTTCCTACAAATGGGTAAAATTGGAGGAAACAAAAAATCTAAAATCCTTATAGGAAAAGCTTTTTCAGTTTCTATTCCGTTTTTGCAACTATCTCGGTTGAAGGCCAAATGCGTGGGCAGAGGGAAAGCAAGAGGGGTATAACCCTAACTCAGACAGCAAAGTAAGTATAGTCAAAATACAACGAAAAACTCTGTCTGAACAAGGACTTCAGATTTTCCTTTAGGGATAATAATTAAAGAGTGCTTATTTTTGGTTTAGCAACATTCATAATTCGATGAAAAACGAAATTTTTAAGTGGCACAATAATTTTACAGGTCTTGAATCTGCAGGAAATTACTGAACTTAAGTATGAAAGAAAGAGTTTCCTCTTATCTTCTAGCTTCTGCTTTGTATTTCCTAAGAGCACCCCATGGGTTGTGATTATATGGGTTGTGATTATATTTCGTTGCAGGTGAAAGAATTTGCAATATTTCCCAACGAAGTGTTCTATCAAATCATAATCAAAACAGTGATCTTAAAAGACGACCGAATTAAGGTACTTACTTTAATTTCGATGTGCCTTGGGCTTTTCACAGATCAAATCGATACTACCGTTGTAAACCTTGCCTTACCGCGTATTCAGTCTAGTATTCAAGCTACTGTTTCTGATCTACAGTGGATCTTGGATGTTTACAACTTAGCTTTCGCAAATCTGCTATTGACTGGTAGTACACTGGGTGATTTATTTGGTCGAAAGCTTGTCTTCATAACTGGTCTGAGCCTTTTCATTGTTGGTTCATTGCTTTGTTGCGTCGCACCTAACCTTGGAGCACTGCTGTCGAGTCTCACGATAGTTGGGCTCTTGTGATTGTGTGTGAAATCGGTATCGATATGAGTCGGGTTAAAACTGTTGCTCACGAGCTCCCTACTTGATTCCAAAGCAAGCTTGATACTCACATTAACACAATAAGATGGTAATCAATTTCCAGGAATTTCCTTTAGAGGCTGTGTAGAATTGTGTACTATCTTTTATGAGAGCAGTACAATGTCTAACTTAACTAATGCACTTCTCAAAGGATTGCCAACTGAGGCCAAACTCTTCTCACAAAATCCAAGGACGCGTCCTCATTACCATATTCTTGTTCAGACAGAAGCTCAGCAGTTCGATATTGCAGTTAATATTGCATCAGAAGACCCAAATACTGATGATGTAAGAGTTCTGTACGCTATTAAAAAAAATATTACACCACCCCAGAAAGATGTATTACTGAAGCTGACAAACGGAATATTTGATCTGCCAACTCAGGAAGTTCATGGTATTGACTTTGTCCGTGACCACCTAGTGGCAAAAGATGAGATGAAACCTCTACCTTTATTTGATCGTTCCCAGCCGATTGAGAATCAAGGTTCAGAAGAGATTAAACAATTGGTGGATCAAGTGGTTGCTGATCCCAATGCTGTAGTGTATGCATTCGGACATCGTTATGATCAGAGATCGCCTCGGAATGCGGCATGGGGATTTGAGCCAGATGATGGAATTCATAACATCCACATGAATCAAGGCAACTATACAGGTAACCACGATAACGAAAACGGACGAGGCGAAGATGGCGCACTGTTCATCTATTTTCCTGACACCGATATTTGGCATGCTGTGTATATTGCCTTTCAAACACA
>JAJPJF010000285.1 GCA_021324415.1 Nostocales cyanobacterium Centralia_MAG_434 | reverse complement strand
TGTGTTTGAAAGGCAATATACACAGCATGCCAAATATCGGTGTCAGGAAAATAGATGAACAGTGCGCCATCTTCGCCTCGTCCGTTTTCGTTATCGTGGTTACCTGTGTAGTTACCTTGATTCATGTGAATGTTATGAATTCCATCATCTGGCTCAAATCCCCATGCAGCATTCCGCGGCGATCTCTGATCATATCGATGTCCGAATGCATACACTACAGCATTGGGATCAGCAACCACTTGATCCACCAATTGTTTGATCTCTTCTGAACCTTGATTCTCAATGGGCTGGGAACGATCAAATAAAGGTAGAGGTTTCATCTCATCTTTTGCCACTAGGTGATCACGGACAAAGTCGATACCATGAATTTCCTGAGTTGGCAGATCAAACATTCCGTTTGTCAGCTTCAGTAATGCATCTTTCTGGGGTGGTGTAATATTTTTTTTGATAGCGTACAGAACTCTTACATCATCAGTATTTGGGTCTTCTGAGGCAATATTAACTGCAATATCGAACTGCTGATCTTCTGTCTGAACAAGAATATGGTAATGAGGACGCTTCCTTGGATTTTGTGAGAAGAGTTTGGCTTTGGTTGGCAATCCTTTGAGAAGTGCATTAGTTAAATTAGACATTGTGCTGATCTCATAAAAGATAGTACACAATTCTACACAGCCTCTAAAGGAAATTCCTGGAAATTGATTATCATCTTATTATGTTAGTGTGAGTATCAAGCTTGCTTTGGAATAAGGTAAAGTAGGAAGCAAGATGCTCCCACGACCATCTGTTTGACAAAATTGGGTTACTTTCTGACCCTTCTCTAAGCCTCTCCCCAAATTGGGGAAAAGCTTGAAACGTTTAACCAATCCCATCAATGACAGGATGGAAGTAAAATGCTAATCCCAAAACTAAATAAGTTGCTAACAGCAATATACCCTCTAACCAATTTGACCGACCATCAGAACTGATGGAATTAGTAATCAACACTGCTACCACTACCGCCACCAGTTCAAAAGGATTAAAATCTAAATTCATTGGTTTTCCCATGATCCAACCTGCTAGCACTAAAACTGGAGCTACAAACAGCGCAATTTGCAAGCTCGATCCCATCGCTACAGAAACTGAAAGATCCATTTTATTTTTCATTGCTACTGTAACTGCTGTTGCGTGCTCAGCTGCATTACCAATGATTGGTACCAAGATCACACCTGTAAATAGTGCTGTTAGACCTAGTTGAGAAGTTGCTACTTCCAGTGAATCTACCAATAGTTCTGACTCAAAGGCAACAAATACTGTAGCGAAGAACAATACCCCAATCCATAACCATAGATTCACCTCATGTTTGCCTTCTGCAAGATCCTTGTCTGCAGATTCAGGTTGCTCTTGCTCAACTAAGGCTGCATCGTAGAGGTAAGAATGGGTTTTCATCGAAAATAGCAACGTCAATGCATAAACTAGGATGAGCACAACAGCCACGCCTATAGAAAGCCTCTGCATTGCAGTTGTGTCAATGATTCCATTGGAGGTGAAGTCCATTGCTGTTGGCAGTAAAATTGCAATGACAGCCAAGTTCATTAAAGAAGCATTTACACGTGCCATAAACGGCAGAAATGTCTGCTCTTTGTAACGTAAACCCCCACATAGCATAGCAAAGCCCAAGACAAGCAGTAAGTTGCTAATAATTGAGCCTGTGATACTAGCTTTGACAACATTCACCAATCCTGCATTGAGAGCAATTAAGGCAATAATTAATTCAGTCGCATTACCAAAGGTGGCATTCAATAGTCCTCCCAAGGTTGGACCAGCCACTACCGCGATTTCTTCAGTAGCTTCACCCATCCAAGCAGCCAAAGGTAAGATCGCTAACGCTGAGGTAATAAAGACACTTAACGCTCCCCATTCTAAAAAGTGCGCTGCAAGGGAAATTGGAATAAATAGTAGAAGTATTAGAAAAGTTCGTCGTGTGACAGACATGTGCTACTTTAAAAGTAAATAATAGAATGTAGAGACGTTACAATGCAACGTCTCTACGCGTAGGAGTTTGCTTGCTAATTATCCTTCACGAACGTTATTAGCACAACTACAAGCTCAGTTCAACATCGGCAAAGATTCTTGAACCAAATGCAATGGGAAGTTCAACCTACCATTTCAAGCATTGGCTCTTGGTTTTGCGCTTTTTGGTCGTTACTTTGAACTTTTCGCAACACAATCATCCCACGTGCACGATCCGATGCCATATCTCTGTCTATGCATGCTAGGTACATACGTTCTGCTGGACATTTCCAAAAACGGGTGTATCGCTTGGGGTTGGTGTCAGCGATAGTTATATTCTGGGTTTCCGGATCGTAGTCTGCTAACAAGGAGAAATGACCTCCTCCTAGTTTTATGCCATGAGCAATATCAACATTGAAATTTAGTATGTGGATGTCATTTTCGTCAGAGACAGCTCTTTCGATTTCTTTGGTAAAAACATCCAGTGTCATGCTAGCCTTGTCAAAATGCTCAACCTCTACAGAGATGGGTAAATTCTTATCTTCACAATATTTCACCCCAGTGTCATAGGTTTCGGCAAGAGTCATTCCATCATCTAAAACAGTATCAATTGGCAGCTTAGTTACATAGAATATATCATCAATAGTGGTTGGGTATCCCAGTGCTGTCAGCCCATAAGCGATCGCAGTGATATTGCAGCATCGGATAGGTTGCTGAAACGCTTTCAGTTTAATTGTATGTAGATCTCTCTTGCTCATTTGAGTGACTCCTTTCCTATTGGGTGACAAGACTAGTTAAAGAATTATCTGGCCAATATAAACCACATACAAACATACCAATACATGTGCTTTCATTGGAAGCCTGATCAGAAGCATTAGCGAGAGAACGAACACTTGATTCTCTAGAACTAGACCCTTGCAGATGGAAAGTACACCCACCAGGTAGGAGCAAACAGCCATTTGTCCTACCTGATTTACTAATGGCGGCAAGTATACGCTTAAAAGACTCCTAATAAATTTTCAATAACCAAAGCATAACGAATAAATACTCATTTCTTAACTATTAGGTATAAATATCCTTAACTATTAACCACAAAGATTATGGATAAAATTCCTGATGAAAAAGTAAATATAAGTGACATAGCCAAGAACTAAGTAAGCTTGGTCACAACACAACTGCTGAGTTGTGATTAGATATCGAATGGTGTGAGGATAAGAAACAATAATGAGTAGAATGTTCTGGAAGTGGCTACCTATTTCTCCGTTGGCTTTGGGTCTCTTTTTGGTAATCACTCCCACAACTCAGGCGATTGGAGCGCCGATCCTAGCTGGAGGTGTTGAGGAGCAAGAAACTGAACATCAGCCTTCCGAGTCCACTCGTGAACAAACAATAATTGATCAGCTGTCTCAGGAGAACACTGATCCCTCAACACAGGCAGAGGTTTCACCAGCAGAACAGGTTACTTCCGTTTCTCAACTATCAGACGTAAATCCTACGGAGTGGGCATTCCAGGCATTGCAATCTCTTGTTGAGCGTTATGGGTGTACTGCGGGTTATCCGAACAAAACATATCGAGGTAACCGTGCCTTAACTCGTTACGAATTTGCCGCTGGTATTAATGCTTGCTTGGGGCGGATCAATGAATTGATCTCAACGGCAACGACTGATTTAGTTAAGAAAGAAGATCTAGTAACGCTGCAAAAACTACAGGAACAGTTTGCGCCAGAGTTGGCTAGCTTGCGGGGTCGAGTGGATGCTTTAGAAACTCAAACTGCAATTTTAGAACAACAACGTTTCTCTACCACTACTAAACTGAATGGTGAAGCTATCTTTGCCTTATCAGGATTTGTCACTGGACAAGATTCTACTGGTCGCAACATTCCTAGAGTCACAACTTTAGGCGATCGCATTCGACTTAACTTTGACAGTAGTTTCAGTGGTAAGGACTTAATGAGAGTTCGATTACAAGCTCTCAACCTCAATTACTTCTCTAGTAGAGCTGGCACGGTAAGTAGATTGCCAGAAGGGACTCTAGCTTTCAATGCCGAAATTGGTGACGATCCACCAGAAAATAATGGAGTAACAGTAGATACTCTGTATTATAAATTCCCTTTTGGAAAGAAAACTACAGTGACTGTATTTGCTAACGAAGGTGAAGTTGATGATTTTGTCAATACTGTAAACCCTTTGTTGGATGGAGATGATGGGGCAAGTGGTGCTTTATCAAGGTTTGGTAGTCGAAACTCTGTCTATTACTTTGTACCTGCAGGAACAGGGGTTGGGGTCAGGCATCAATTTTCTGACCAAGTAGAATTGAGTTTTGGATATCTTTCTAATACAGCATCCACTCCTAGTCAGAGAAATGGTATTTTCAGTGGTTCTTATGGTGCGATCGCTCAGCTAACTCTCCAGCCTACGGAACGCATCAGTGTAGGTTTAACCTACGTCAATGCCTACGATAACCTCGGTGATGATCTTGCAGTTCCGGGCACAGGTAGCAAAAAGGCAAACTTAGGTTTGGCCACCAATAAATCTGTTTCTACCAACGCCTACGGTTTGGAAGCATCTTTCCAGGTAAACTCACACCTATTTGTAAATGCTTGGGCAGGTTATGCTGCATCCCGTGTTGTGAAGGTAGGAGATGCAAGTATTTGGAACTATGCAATTGGTCTTGCCCTTCCCGATTTGGGCAAAAGAGGCAGTTTGGCAGGTATTATCGTGGGGATGGAGCCTAAAGTCACTGGTGCTGACCGGGCGATCGCGAGTGCCTTTTCGACATCAAGAATTGAACCCCAAAACCGAAACTCGCCTAAAGATCGAGATACCTCTGTGCATGTCGAAGCTTTTTACAGCTATGCAGTTTCAGACAACATTAGCATTACCCCTGGCTTAATTTGGATAACTGCTCCTAACCATGATGCTCGTAACAGCGATGCTGTACTTGGAGTTATTAGAAGTACCTTTACCTTCTAATTTTGTTGCACTTTTAATCAGAACAACTCAAATGAAAGGAAGTCTCATGAAAACAAAAGTTCGTTCCTCCTTTTTAAGATATAGTTTGACATCTGTCTTACTATTAACACCTCTATTTGCAGGCTTAACGCGTGATGCAAAAACGCTTGCTGCATGTACTTCAAGAAATCCATCCAATCTGACTACAAGCGTAACAGGGGTACATAAAATTCAAGTTTCTTGGGATGTATGCCAAAACCAAAAAAATGATTTTTATCGAGTGAGTTGGGGCGATAGTAAAGATGATATCGAACAAATCAATGACCCAACAGCACGTAGCTGGACCTTTACTAGAGCAAGGGATTTGGGAAGATATACATTCAAAGTACGTGGATGTAATGCTCCAACTGCCACTAAAGATGCTGTTAAAGATACAGATTGCACTCCCTGGAGTGAAATAAAGGTTCAAGCGCCTGACTGGTAATATTTTCTACGCTGAATTGACTACACTTTTTTATCCCCTCCCCTAAGTTGTACCATTTCAACCACATTGGTAGAAAGCGGGTGCTTCTTGGGGGAGATTCATTTGTTCTTGTCCATATCCCAGATGTGCTGACTGTGACTGAATACAATGTGAGATACGATATTTAAAATCACTGCAAATAGTATATTAATATTAACTTTTCTACAAATTTACATTTCCACACAAGCAGAAATAAATTTACTTTTTAAATATTAATTTTGTAAATCTTTGGCTATTAGCAGCCTATCAGAAACAAAAAAATATTCAAATTAAGATAAAGCGAGGCTATTTGAATTAGATTAATATGTTAAAAGTCGGACAGCTAATCTTAACTGTCTTAAATAATTAGGTCGTATTTGTCGTTTAGCTTGAACACACCCCACTCAAACTAAGCGATAAATGGGGGTTGGCTGAAAATATTTGTGTTTTGGATTATATTTATATGCGGTTTAACAGATCATCTTATTCACCGTATTTGCCTTCAAACATAAACTCCCATACTACAATTTCATGCACCTGATTGTAAAACTTATATAGAATTAGTATTAAGTTGTGAATAAGTGGAATGCTTGACACTTCCCACTATTGAGTACAGCCGATTGAGAACCTAATGCCACAAGCTTTTGATCGACAGCTTTCACTTTCATCTATTCCCACCTTAGGGCGAACCAGTGAGCAAATTAAGGCGGAGATCGAGGCCGATTTTGGTTTTTTCCCACCTTTCTTTGAACCAGCATGGCAAACTCCACAGGTACTGGAAAACCTCTGGCAACAGACGCTCACTGCCTATGTGAATAATCCACTGCCAACTCTATTCAAGGAAAAACTGTCTGCTTACCTTTCTCGCTTTTGTGCTGTACCTTACTGCATGATTTGCCATAGTTGTACCTTACGTCCTCTAGGAATGAGTGCATCAGAAGTTTTGGCACTGCTGGAAGCACCCCTGCCAGCCGCAGAGGACATTGAAAAACATCTCAAGTTGTTAGCAGCACAGTCTGATATCCTTACAAACTGGCCACAGCCAAACTCACAACTGGAGCAAAGCCTACTTTACTGTTCAACCTTTATTGCCGTACAAGACGTCGGTGGGTCTTGTCGGCAGCAGCTGCGGCAGATTCTTGGAACTATAAACTACCAGCACTTAATGGCATTGATTGCTTACATTAAGACATGTCATGTGTGGATGGAAGCTCACCCAGAAGTAGCATATGAAGCAGATAAGCGCGTACAGGAGAATCTCGGTGCTTTACTCGAAGCAGAACCACAACTGGCTGAGTTTTTCCTGAACTACAAACAAAGGGTGAAGCGTGAGTGCCAAACTTGGGCAGAACAACTGGCTGAGTTAGCACAACGTCGGCGTCAAGAGCAGATGTTGAGACAGCAAGCAAAAAGAGAGCAAATTTTAGCAGAAATGGCTCAGCGCATCCGCCAGTCTCTGAAACTGGAGGAAATTTTGGGGACTACAGTGTCTGAAGTGCAACAGTTTCTCCAAACTGAGCGGGTATTTATTTACCGTTTCCAGCCAGACTGGAGTGGGTATGTGGCAGTAGAATCTGTTGCTGATGGCTGGTTGCCGATTTTGGGAACAAAAATCAAGGACTCATTTTTTGCAGAGGCAAGTTGTCGTGAACTTTATAAACAGGGTCGAATTCAAGCAACAGAGGATATTTACACAGCAGGATTCTCTGAATGTTACGTAGATTTACTACGGCGACTGCAAGTGAGAGCCAACTTGGTGGTCCCAATTGTGGAAGGAGAACAGTTGTGGGGATTACTAGTGGCTAATCACTGTTCCTCACCCAGACACTGGGAACAGTGGGATATCGATTTGCTGTGTGCCTTGGCAACACAGGTGGCGATCGCAATTCAGCAATCTACACTGTTTGAGCAGGTGCAAGCCGAACTGAGTGAGCGTAAGCGAAATGAAGAGAAAATCCGCGAACAAGCTCAGTTACTTGATGTTGCATCGGATGCTATTTTTGTTCGTAATTTAGAACACAAAATTTTATTTTGGAATCAAGCTGCTGAAAGCCTCTACGGTTGGAAAACAACAGAAGTACTTGGCAAAAAAGCAACTGAGCTTTTTTGTGGAGATATTATACCGCAAGTCAGTGAAGCTTTCAAGATGGCAATACAGCAGGGTAAATGGGAGGGTGAACTACAACACACCACAAAAGATGGTAAAAAAGTCATTGTCCTCAGCCGTTGGACACTGGTGCGGGACAATGGAGGACAGCCAAAATCCATCCTCACTGTCAACACCGACATCACTGAGAAAAAACAACTCGAAGCTCAGTTTTATCGGATACAACGTCTAGAGAGCCTTGGCACCTTGGCAAGTGGTATTGCTCATGACCTGAATAACATACTCTCTCCGATTTTGGCAGTTGCTCAATTGTTACCCCTTAAGCTTCCTAATCTTGATGAGAAAAACCAGCAACTCCTCAAAATTTTGGAAGATAGCTCTAAACGTTGTGCACAGCTTGTCAAACGAATTACATCGATAGCACAGAGCACAGAAGGAAAACGAGTTCCTCTACATCTAAAACCTCTACTGAAGGAGGTTGAAGGAATTATTAGCAGTACATTTCCTAAATCAATTGAAATCTGTACTAATTTAGAGCAAAATCTTTGGACTGTCTTAGGAGATCAGACGCAAATACATCAAGTTTTGATGAATTTATGTGTTAACGCGCGTGATGCTATGCCACAGGGAGGCACTCTCAAGATTTCTGCTGAAAACTTCTTAGTTGATTATAACTATGCCAGGATGAATCTAGAGGCGAAAGAGGGTCCCTACGTTGTCATCACTGTCTCAGATACAGGCTCTGGTATGTCAGCAGATGTGTTAGAACGAATTTTTGAACCATTTTTTACAACTAAAGAACAGGGACAAGGTACAGGATTAGGACTTGCCACTGTTCTTGGTATCATCAAAAACCACCGTGGTTTTATAAATGTGTCTAGCACGATAGGTGAAGGTAGCGAATTTAAGGTGTACTTACCAGCCATTGCCATTGAAGACGAAATGGCAAAACAGGAAACCGATAGCTCCCAAATGCCCAAAGGTAACAACGAATTGATTCTAGTTGTGGATGATGAAGCATTCATTCGCGAGATGACGAAAACTTCACTTGAACAACACAACTACAGAGTTCTCACTGCAAGTGATGCAATTGAGGCGTTTTCAATTTACATCACGCATAAAAATGAAATCAGACTGGTGTTGCTTGATATTCAAATGCCATCTATGGATGGTTTAAACGCTATTCGTATCCTGCAACAAATGGATTCCTCTATTAAGATTATTGCCATGAGTGGACTGGCATCCAACCGTAAGTTGTTAGATGTTAGTGGTATTGGCGTTCAAGCATTTTTATCGAAGCCCTATACTATCAGGGAATTGGTGGAAAATATTCGAAGGGTTTTGTTGCAACAACAGAAGTAGTTAGTGGTGCAACATACCAAAAATGAGTGCAATGATAATTGGGATAATGATGGGAATAGCAACGGTCAGTCCCCATTTACCAAATCGGATGTCTTCGCCTTCCGACTTTAGAAGCGCTATTACAGCTACAGCACCCATCAGTATCCAAATACATCCGAATGCAATAAATATGACATATACTGAGTCTTGCATATGTTAACACAGTACTAAAATTACAATTTACACAAACGAGAAATATTTCCCAGGTCAATAGTGAAATGACGACTATATGCAATTTTGAGGAAAAGTGTTTTTTTACACTTAATTACCGTCATTTCACTGAGGCAAAACTCTGCATTAAGCTATAAAGTAATACAAATAGCATACTGTGTACTGAATAATACACGGTTGCTCATATTGTCAAAATAAGACGTGAAATCATGAATCTTTTTTCTGAAACTCTGTTTAAAAATAAATTTAATCTCTCCAAAATAGAACAAACAGTAGAGTCTGCAATTCGATTAGCATCACAAAACCCCACCACATTATATCTATTCTTCCAGCGCTATACCTATTTCAATAGCTATGTGTCTTCAATGATTCCTCGTCTGACGAGTTCGATTGCTATGTCTCGCTCCTTATTCAAAGATTCTAATGCTTTGGTACTAGAAGAAGCAGATCGGGGTATGCAAATTTCTACTAAGGTAATGGTTGCAGCTGCAGACGAAGGAGCATACGGAGTCTCACACCGTTCATTGGCTCAATTGATGCTGAAAGCTGTAGGAAACTATGCAAGACTCTCGACACATGAGCGTAATCAATTTTCTAACACTCCTGTTTGGTTAAATGAAATTGTAGATACTATAATTGCTACCTATCAAGGAACTCCCGGCAATATCGCTTCCTTAATTCGAGCCATGGGATGTCATACAGCTTCTGAAATGATGGGTGATCTCGAGTATGCATTGCTTGACAAAATCATTCGTTATGAGAACAGAGGAATTGGATTTGATGACTATCTCAGAAATGAGGCTTCTCCTGTCACAATTGAAGGGCATCGGTATGATCCTTGGTGTTATGTTTTAATCCACAGCAAACATGAAAGTTCTGGTCTAGAGATTGAACACTTTGAGTCTGCCTTAGAAGCTCTAAATATGGTAGCTTCTTATAGCTCGGAACCAGAGCAACAGATTATAGAGTGGGTGCTTCAAGGGTTTAAAGCATTTGTAGAGTCACAACAATGCTTGTTTATAGAAATTTATCATGAATGCCTAGAACAACTTGAAATATCTCAGACTGCTAGCTTAATGCCTGCTCAATAACATCTTTTTAATTAAAAAATAAATCATCTATATGCATATGCCAATTGCTATTGAATCTGTTGATATCAATACTTGTGTATATCAGCAAAAGCCTTTATGGAACACTATTGCTATTCTCTATACTTTCCTAGGATATATTGGGGGAATTGCTCTGTTGACTCTACCCCATCGTTTCCTCAATGCCTTAGGTGTTGTACTACTTACTCATAGCTTAATCATTTGTGCATACCTTACTCATGAGTTCATGCATGGCACTATCTTCAAAAGACGTCGTTGGAATGTGCTTTTTGGTATGGGAATGCTGTGGATGAACGGTGGATGTTATTACGGTTTTCAATCACTCACCCTTCAACATATTGCTCATCACATTGATCGAGCGGATGTTTTTACCTTTGACGTCACAGGTGAAATCAAAAACTTGCCAAAATTGATCCGTCTGAGTTTTCTGGCATTAGAATGGCTCTACTTTCCGATAATTTCCTTCTGGATACGCTGGCGATTTATTACTGCTCCTTGGTGGAATCCTGAATGTCGTGGAGACCAGTCTCGTGTTGCACTTATTCTCACAATTAGAAGTATGCTATTTACCGTACTAGGGTTGGTTTCTGTCAAAGCACTATTGCTTTACTTCTTGTCTTATATTGGTATGCTCACAGTGCTACGCTGGATGGATGCATTTCAGCATACTTACGAAGCGTTTCGTCCAGATACACCTTTGCCAAAACGCGATCGCGCTTATGAGCAGGCAAATACTTTTTCCAATCTATTATCCCGTCGTTATCCGTGGTTAAACTTACTAGTTCTAAACTTTGGTTACCACAATGCACACCATGCAATCATGAAATGCCCTTGGCATAGTCTGCATGAGCTAGATAGAAACCTTTTTCAAGATAAGGCAGTGCACTACATTCCTTTTTGGCAACAATTGCTAAATTATCATCGTTTTCGCATCACTCGTCTCTTTGGAGAACAAGGGCTAGGGATACTTGTTGATGAAAATGGAAAATCATCTTTGGAAAATTTTTATGGAGCAATTGAGGTCTCATTTCTGACTTTATATTGACTGACTTTGTCGAAATGTTTTGTTGATTCTCACTTACTTAACTATCTATGTCTGACTGGAAAACGTCTCTAGGTATTGCAGCGGGGGTTCTCTCTATACTTGGTTTTGTACCTTACATAATCACAATTCTGCAGGGAAAAACCCGACCCAATCGAGCAACTTGGTGGATTTGGCTAATTCTTAGCATTGTGATTAGTGCTAGCAATTACTTTGTAGGTGCAGGTAACACAATCTGGCTTCCAGTTTGCGGTGGAATTGCTCAATTCATCATCGCTCTTCTTTCTCTCAAGTATGGTGAGGGAGGCTGGAGTCGTTTTGACCGAATGTGTGTATTAGGTGTTAGTATTAGCCTTGTGCTGTGGTGGCAGTTCAATGTACCTTTTATCACGCTCTTGTTAAATATAGTGATTGATTTCCTAGGTGCATTACCCACAATCAAGAAATCTTTTCTAGAGCCAGAAAAGGAAAATCTGCTAACTTGGAGCCTATATTTCGTAGCAAGTCTTCTCAATCTGTTAGCTATTGAGCATTGGAATTTAAAGATTTTGGCTTTTCCACTCTATATTTTTTATGTCAACGCCACTATTGTTATATTTCTATTGCGTCCCAAGTTCAAAGCGAAATTCAAATATCACCCGCGATAAAGAGTAGTCTATTGATCTGTTCATTCTGGCTTGTGTGTGGGAACTATAAGGAGGTCGGTTCGATATTGATTGTTTATGCCATCTGAAAACACTGCCAGTCAAGGGTATCGGTCTAACAAAATATCACTTCCTCTTATTTTGGTACTTCCCTTTGTCCTGCAAATTTTTACAGCTGTGGGACTAACTGGCTATTTATCATTACAGAATGGTCAGAAAGCAGTTAATGAACTAGCAAGCCGATTACGAAAAGAAGTCAGTGAACGTATTGATGAGCATTTGGATAGTTACATGGCAAATCCTCGTAACCTTCTCCATAATGACTGGAATAGTATTGACCTAGGTCTGTTGAAGCTAGAAGATACAGAAACACTAGGATATTATTTCTGGAGACAGTTGCAAGTATTTCATGTAGGTTATGTGATTTTTGGTGCTAATTCAGGTCAATATCTAGCAAGTGGCTATTTTAACAATAACAAAATTACCATAGATGAAATTTCTTCAAAAAATCATGGAAATAATCATCTCTTCATTCATGCAACAGACAATCAAGGAAACCGGACTAAGATTATCACAGAGTACATAGATTTTTCATTTAAAAAAGAGGATTGGTATTCAGAAGCAGTAAAAAAAGGTAAGCCGACTTGGACTTCTATTTATAATTGGCGAGTAGCGCCTTACCATCTATGCATTGCTACAAGCCGCCCTATATATGATAAAAATGGAAGACTCTCTGGTGTAATTGCTGTTGAACAACAACTCTCACAAATTAGTGACTTCTTGCGTAATTTCAAAGTCAGTGCTTCTGGAAAAACTTTCGTTATAGAGCGTAATGGACTTTTGATTGGTAGTTCTGCTAATGAGCAACCCTTTACAGTCAATAATGGGAAACCTATTCGTTTAAAGGCAATAGATAGCAAAGATACGCTAATTCAAGCGACGGCAAGACATATCACACAACATTTTGGTAGCCTTAGAGAAATTCAAACCCCGACACAAATTGATTTTTCGTTGAATGGTAAGCGTCAATTTGTTGAGGTAAGTCCTTGGACTAATGACTTAGGAATCGATTGGCTGATGGTTGTTACTGTACCTGAAGCAGATTTTATGGAAAAGATTGAAGCCAATACTCGCACTACTATTCTGTTGTGTTTGTCTGCTTTGTTGCTCGCAATTCTATTAGGATTATATACGTCTTACTGGATCACTAAACCGATTTTACGCTTGAATTTTGCTTCAAAAGCCATTGCTGATGGAGTCCTTGAACAAGAAGTGGAAGGTTCTCAAATTAAGGAACTTAATGTTCTTGCTCAATCTTTCAACTTTATGGCTAGACAGTTACGAGATTCTTTTGCTGAACTAGCAAGGACAAATGAAGAGTTAGAAGTGCGAGTTGAACAACGCACGATGGAACTCAGAGAAGCAAAGGAAGCTGCTGATACAGCCAATAAAGCTAAAAGTGAATTTCTTGCCAACATGAGCCATGAACTACGTACACCCCTCAACGGTATTTTAGGTTATGCCCAAATTCTCTTGGGTTCAAAAAATATAACAGAGAAAGAGCGTAGAGGTATCAGTACTATTAATCAATGTGGAACACATCTACTGACATTAATCAATGATATTCTTGACCTTTCTAAAATAGAAGCTCGGAAATTAGAATTATATTGTACTCAGTTTAATTTTTCATCCTTGCTCTTCGATGTTGTTGAAATTTGCAAAATCAAAGCTGAGCAAAAAAATATTAACTTTGTTTATCAGTTCGATCAACATTTGCCATCTGTTATTAAAACAGATGAAAAACGTTTAAAACAAGTCTTGATTAATCTTTTAGGTAATGCTATCAAATTTACGGAGAAGGGAAAAGTTATCTTTTCAATCACAAATCAAAATTTACAAATCAAGGATGATGGAGAGACTTTAATTCACACTATTCGCTTCCAAGTAGAAGATACTGGCTTAGGGATGAGCTACCAAGAATTAGAAAAAATATTTTTACCTTTTGAACAAGTCGGTAACATTAAAAAGCAATCAGAAGGAACTGGATTAGGATTAGCAATTAGTCAAAAAATCGTGAACATGATGGGCAGTAGTTTAAAAGTCAAAAGCCAGGTAGGAGAAGGTAGTATATTTTGGTTTGAGGCAGAAATACCAGAAGCAAAAGTATCAGAAAAAGTATTTAAACTATTTTCAGCAACCAGTATCATCGGTTACCAAGGCAGAAAACGCAAGATTCTTGTCGTAGATGACATGTGGGTCAATCGTTCTGTTGTGGTTAATCTTCTAGAATCCATCGGCTTTGAAATAGTAGAAGCTGAGAATGGTCAAGAGGGTTTATCAAAAGCTGCTGCGTCCAATCCTGATTTAATTATCACTGATATTTCTATGCCACTCATGGATGGATTTGAGATGATACGACATTTAAGAACATCTCCAGAGTTAAAACATATTAAGGTTATTGTGTCATCAGCAAGTGTATTCAAAACCGATAGGCAAAAAAGTTTAGATGCAGGTAGTGATGATTTCGTTCCTAAACCTATACAAGCATCTGAACTTTTAGATAAGTTATACAAACATTTAGGAATAAAATGGATTTTGGAAGAAAATCATGTAATTGAAAGTAAAAATTCTGTTATTGACGAAGCAGAGTTACAACCTAATAATTCATCATCTTCTACAAGCGAGGAAATGATAATACCACCTGTAGAAGAACTATCTCAGTTATATGAGCTCTCTTTAAAAGGTCGGATTATGGCACTTCAAGAAAAATTAAAATTAATAGAAAAAATGGATGTTAAATTTGCTTCATTTGTAAAATATATTTATCAACTTTCTCAAAATTTTCAAATAGAAGAAATTCAAGATTTTATTAGAAAATATTTAGAATCTGCTTAGTTAAGAATGAATAAAAGATTCACAGCATTTTTCAGTTAAATGAAGTAAATAGTAGGGGTGTCATGCTAATCATAAAGTGAAACGGTATTAGCAACCTCCCCAAGGTAGAAGATAGCGTTCTTCACAAGTTTTATCCTGATAAAAAAGTTTGTTTGTGAGGAGCTAATGGAGGCAAAGACTGAAATAAATAAGCAGGCTAAACCACTGATTTTAGCTGGTCTTTTCCTGGGTTTGGGTCTTGGAGGATTCGTTGATGGTATCCTACTCCATCAAATTCTGCAGTGGCATCACATGTTAAGCAGTGTTCGACCTCTGGTCACCGACTCTAATATCAATGTGAACATGCTATGGGATGGCTTATTTGATGCTTTTGACTGGATCATGACTGTTGTTGGAGTAGTACTACTGTGGGTTGCAGGACGGCGTGATGATGTTCCCTGGTCAGCAAACATTTTGTTTGGTTCAATACTTATAGGTGCTGGGTTATTCAACTTGATTGAAGGAGTGATTGATCACCAAATTCTTGGGATTCATCATGTAAAACCAGGACAAAATCAGCTAACTTGGGATTTAGGCTTTCTCGCAGTTGGTGCGCTTCTTGTCGTAGTTGGCTGGGTGATTTTACGAATTCCAAGCCAAACGAAGAACCTTTAAGGGTTTTTTCTTTATCAGCGTTTTATCACAAATCGCTATCATCTACTAAACTCATCAATGCTTCAAATTGAGGGTCTGCAGCCTCTGAGAGTTGGTTTTGCAAATTTTTTAATTGAATCTGTAATGCTTTGGCAACATACCGCATCTCGAATTTTTGTGCAATTTTGATCTGATTTTCTTTGATTTCAATTTGTCTAAGTAAGTTGTGCTCAAAATTTGTTACATCATAATCTTGAGTAATCATAGCTGCACCTGTAAGAAAAAGTCTTCTAAACATTTTTCCAATCTACATTCCACTTTGCCGGATCTACAAACGCCATTAGACGCTTGTGTAGCAGATTGGCAAGTAGTATAGAGTTATCTTATTGTTCTATTTTTTCTGCTCTTTAGCAAGTGATTCTGCAGTACTGCTTTTTCATCTAGTGCTAGTTGTTAGCGATCGCAAGTTTAGTAGCTTGTATAGCCACAATAGTTACTCAGAGTGTACTAGTGCTCAGCTTTTCACAATTACTTATGAATTTACTTATGGGTCAGCTTCATTCAATGTCAAAATAATTAGTTGGTTAAACATTTTACTAAGATTCATGAGATATTTGCGTCATGTTGTTCTAGGTCTATCCCTCTGCGTACTATCGTTAACGACGGGTGCAACTCCTTGTTTTGCAGCCGAGCAAATTGTTTTTCGGTACGGTTTATTTGAGCAATCGC
This sequence comes from Nostocales cyanobacterium Centralia_MAG_434, assembly GCA_021324415.1. Classification (GTDB taxonomy): domain Bacteria; phylum Cyanobacteriota; class Cyanobacteriia; order Cyanobacteriales; family Nostocaceae; genus JAJPJF01. The sequence continues at coordinate 17,997 of JAJPJF010000285.1, read as the reverse complement.
TACCCGTTGCTGATTTACGTAAGTATGCAGAGACACAACAAGTTTCTTCTAATTTGCGATCGTTTCTTAAATTTTTCACTCCCGAACAGCAAAAAGAGCTTTATCAGGCGCTACACGTGAGAATGAATCTGGATCTTGTAGCTTTAGATAAGCTTTTAAATACAGAACTTGCTAAAGAAACTTTATCTGGTGTTTCTCAAGGTATTGCCCGTGGTGACAAGGCTGGAGTACAAGCACTAAATGCAGCTGTTATTCTAGGGGCAAGTTCTCAAAATGGTTTAGGAATTCTTAGCTTTCTTGAAGCTTATCCTAGTGAAAGACTAGTTATTAATATTCCAGCAGCGTTAGAGATAGGAAGTAGGTTAAATTTATATTCTACTGAAATTCCACCTAAAGATAACTTAAGTTCTACGCCTTTATGGCAACTAGAAGTCCAATATCAGAAATTTGCTACGCAAGGAAAGCAATACTCTGCTTGCCTATTTGGTGATTCTGTAACTGCTGAACTTGGTAATACCCTTGGTCCAGAAACTTTTAATTTTGCGTTAAATGGGTTAAGTGGTATTTCATTAGTTGAACAACTGAAACTTCTTTTACCAACCAAAGTTAAATGTGAAAAAGCCATAATAGCCATCGGTGGAAATGATGCTTGGTATGGATTGAGTGATCAATTGTTTGCAAACAAGCTTCAAGAATCAATTTCCTTAGTCAAAAGCTTTGGTAGTAAGCAAATCTTTTTAATTCCTGCTTTTTACTCAACAGATGCAGCTGCTAAAAATCCCACTATCTCAGCAACAAATTCTAGAGTAGAACAGATTAATCTTGTGCTCAATCAAGTTGCAGTCAAAGAAAACATACCATTTGAATCACAAGAACTTCAATCGCTAAACCAGAATAATGCTTTGAAAGATAATTTGAGTTCAGAAGATGGTGCTCATTTAAATAATGAAGGTATAAATATCTATCGACAAGCATTATTAAAGATTTTGAGTAAGTAGCCAGATGTTTGGCACTCCCACGGCAAACACACCGTGGGATTTACCCTTAACCACAAAGGTGGGGTATGGAGAATCTCAATTGGATGGATTACGAATATAACCAATCTTGTTACCACTTGATATCCAGGCTAGACCGTCTGAGAACTTTCCACATTTATCAAATTGTGGCTGAATGATAAGATGACCGTGTGTGTTGATGTAGCCCCACTTCCCATTCATTTTTACCCCTGCTAGTCCCTCTGAAAAGTCTTTAACTTCATCAAACTGAGGCTCAATAATGAAATTGCCATTCTTGTTAATGAAACTCCACTTGTCGTTAGTCTTGACTGCTACTAATCCTTCAGAAAAATCTGATACCTCATTAAATTGGGGTTGAATGACGATTTGACCACTTTGGTTGATAAAACCCCACTTATCGTTAGTTTTGACTGCTGCTAATTCTTGTGAAAAGTTATTAGCTTTATCAAACTGTGCTGGAATAACAAATTTGCCACTTTTATTAATGTAACCCCACTTATCATTAGTTTTGACTGCCGCTAATTCTTGTGAAAAGTGGTTAGCTTCATCAAAATGTGCTGTAATCACAAATTTGCCACTTTTATTAATGTAACCCCACTTGTGGCTTGTCATCACTGCAGCCAACCCGTTAGAGAAATCTTGAGCATTAGGAAATTTTCGCTCAATAACAAGGTGTCCAGTCTTATCTATATAACCACAAGTTCTAATAATACACAGACGTGCTAATCCTTCGGAAAAATTATGGGCAGCATTTCGGGCAAATTGTGGTGGAATCACAAAATGTCCCGTTTTATCTATATAGCCTCGGTTTTTCCCATAAATCCATGCCAACGCCAATCCGTTAGAAAAGTATGAGGCACCATCAAATTGTGGCTGAATAACAAAGTTTCCCTTACTGTTGATATATCCTACTCTCCCATCAAATATAACCCGCGCCAGTCCCTCAGAAAAATCACGAACGTCATCCGAAAAATATTCACGAACATTATCAAATTGTGGCTTGATAGCAAAGTTAATATTTCGTGATGCTAAAGAGGGCACTGAGGAGGAAATAGAGGTCATTGGCGATTGATGATTGATTGTCCAAAGAGCGGTAGCTACTCCAACTCCCAGTCCCATCAGTCCAATCAAACATGCCTGCATTGAGGAGCGAGGAAGTCGTGTAACAGAGGGAAGGGTTATAGTCAATGATGTTGGTTGTGATTGTATTGACAGAGAGTTAAGTGCTTGTAAGGCTTCAGTTGCAGACTGATAACGCTGACTGAAGTGATAGCAAACCATTTTGGAGAGCACATTTGCTAACTGATCACTGACCTGGACATAATTACGCCAGATGAGTTCACCTGTTGTTGGATCTTGAAGGAGCTGTTGAGGTAATAAGCCGGTAAGAGCTTGAATACCAATAACACCCACTGCATAAATATCGCTACATAATTTGGGGTCACAGTTGGCCTGTTCATTTGGCATATAGCCTGGAGTACCAATAGTAATAGTAGACCTCACCTGACCTTGAGAATTGACTGCTAAAGTTCCAATTTCTTTGACTGCGCCAAAGTCAATTAAGACAATTTTGCCATCTGTTCGGCGACGCATCAAATTTTGAGGCTTGATATCTCGATGAATAATGTTCCGTTGATGAACGATCACCAATCCTTCTAAAATTCCCCGTAACAGTTGAACAACTTCATGTTCACTCAAGCGCTTGCCAGGGAGCAACTCATTACCCAAATCATGCCCATCGACAAATTCTTGTACTAGATAAAATTCTCCATTTTCTTCAAAGTGAGCCAGTAGCTTTGGTATTTGCTCATGCTGACCTAGTAGATACAAAACTTGTGCTTCTGTCTCAAATAGACGTCTAGCAATGGGTAGGACTTCTAGATTTGGACTTGTTGGTTTCAGGTTTTTTATGACACATTGAGGATGACCTGGTAAATCTCTGTCTTGTGCTAAGTAAGTGTCAGCAAACCCTCCAGTTCCCAAGTGTCTAAGAACTTGATAGCGATTACGTAGAATTGTTCCTTTCAACAGCATGGGTAGATATATCTCACTTTGAATTTAAAAACTGGGAGATGTAGCTTAAATTAACAATAATTTCTAATTTTTTATGTTATGTACTATTTTTTAAAACTTTGTTAGACGTGATATTTTCATCTACTTTAGCCAGATCTTCCCAGTTTTCTTGCTATGTAGCAAAAAAAGTTTATGTTATCAATCAGTTATCGTTATTAACGATAACATTTATAATGCTACATGAGTGCTAAAAATCTCCTAAAAACAGTCGTTTATCAAAAATAATGGTTTATTGCGATTGAACATTTTTTTGCAACACCATTTCTTTTAGTTTAATGATTAAGACTATAACCTGACCTCCTGCTATTAGGTCACCAGATTGGGTGAAGTTCATTGCGATCGCATCTGTATTCCTACAGAAATATGTATATATAGTAACATAACCTCAATCATGAGTGCATGGATAAACTAAAGGTGTGATTAAAAAAAGGAGACATCTACATTATGGAACTCTTATCAGTAGCAATGGAAATTCCTGAAGGAAGTAACATTATTATTGGTCAAAGCCACTTTATTAAAACAGTAGAAGACTTGTATGAAATCATCGTGGGAATTTCGCCTCAAGTGAAATTTGGTTTTGCCTTCTGTGAAGCTTCAGGACCTTGCTTAATTCGAGTAGCAGGTAACAATAGCAATCTAGAAGAAGTCGCGATCAAAAATGCTCAATCCTTGGCAGCTGGTCACAGCTTTGTCATTCTTTTAAAAGAGGCTTATCCCATCAACTTTTTAAATGCTATCAAACAGTGTCCGGAAGTTTGTAACATTTACTGTGCTACGGCTAATCCAGTACAGGTGATTGTGGCAGAAACAGAACAGGGTCGAGGCATTTTGGGGGTCATAGATGGGTTTTCACCTAAGGGTGTTGAAAGTGCTGATGATGTGAAAGTACGCAAAGAATTTTTGCGTAAAATTGGTTACAAGATGTGACGAGTAACGTTTATAACAGTCATAAATTCACAAAAATGACTCAAAACCATACTGACCTTAATATCCCTGTTTGCTGTCATAAAAACATATTTTTTACGGGAACATAGTGATTGTGGGCATGTCGATCCTAAATATAGGTCACCCAGAGCAGTACTGAAAAAGTGATGAAGCTATCTGTACACTTCAGTTCGTTGGTAATACCATGTTTGGTAAATAGAATGTACTGTGCACTCTCTCTATTTGTCGAGCCAAACCCATATCTAAAAGGTAAACAGCTTATCAGGCTAAGAATGGTCTTGAGATCTTTCAGTATAGGGTTACTACTGCCAATTTTCGTGACCCGTCCTATGCTGGGTGCTCAACGGCTAAACCTTTCTTATGGTGTGCTAGAGCGATCTATCGCTATACATTCTCTAGAAACTTACGCAAAGACAGGCAAAGCAGATGATGAATTGTCTGCATATTTTCAATATGCAGACAAGACAAAACTACCTCAGTTCAGGCAGGCGTTGCAGACTCCCATTCCCCTAAATGCTGTACAAGTTTCGCAGTTTCTCTATACCCCTATTGGTGAGACACTATTAAAGAAATTAGGAGAAGTTATTCAACAGGAAACTCGTACCAGTGGGTTTTATGCAATTCGGGCAGCACTGATTCTGGCAGCAGCTGACCCTAAAGGCTTCACTTTATTAAATGTACTGCGTAAGTTCCCCTCAGAAGCCATCACGATTGATTTAGTCCGCAGCTTAGCACTTGCAAATCAATTAAAAAGTTTGGTTAACCAGACTCAGGATGCTGTCACATTCATTAATCAGGAATCGAAGCGAGAAGCAAATCTCACCCCTATACGAACTGCTACTTCAGTAACTAACCTCGTACAAGCAGGAAGTTTTAAATGGCATAAGCAAACTATTAACCTCGATGACAAATCACGCAAACGTAAGTTTCCTGCCGATATTTACCTACCGCAAGTTTCCAATCCTGCAAGCGTCATTGTTATTTCTCACGGACTTGGTTCTGATCGCACCAGTTTTGCTTACCTAGCTGAACATCTTGCTTCCTATGGCTTTGTGGTTGCTGTTCCAGAGCATCCTGGTAGTAATGCCCAACAGTTGCAAGCACTGTTAGCAGGCAAAGCCAATGAAGTGACTAGTCCCAGAGAGTTTATCGACCGACCTTTGGATATCAAGTATCTGTTGGATGAACTGACTCGCCTGTCTCAGTCAAACCCAGATTTTCAGGGACACTTGAATCTGCAGCAGGTAGGCGTAGTGGGTCAATCTTTTGGTGGTTACACTGCTTTAGCATTAGCAGGAGCACCGATTAACTTTCAACAGCTCCACAAAAACTGCTCATCCTCAAATGACTCACTTAATGTTTCGCTATTACTTCAGTGCTTAGCTATCCATTTACCGCAATCTACATATAATCTATCTGATCCTCGAGTGAAGGCAGCGATCGCTATTGATCCAATTGATAGCAGTATTATGGGGCAAGCTAGTCTCAGCCAAATTAACATACCAGTCATGCTTGTGGCTGGTAGTGCTGATACTATAGCACCTGCTTTTCCAGAACAGATTCAACCCTTCACCTGGTTAACAACTCAAAACAAGTATTTATCATTAATCAATGGTGGTACACATTTTTCAACAATAGGAGAATCAGCAAGCGGTGGTGGTTCTATACCTGTGCCAGAACAAGCCATTGGTCCTAATCCTGCTCTAGCACGTCGCTATGTCAATATTTTAAGTCTTGCTTTCTTTCAAACTTACGTTGCTGACCAACCAAGTTATCTAAACTATCTACAACCAAGTTACATCGATACTATTAGTCAGGAACCTCTACCATTAAGTTTGGTTCGGCTAGTCACCCTCGCGCAAAATTAATAGCAATATTGTAGCCATATGTATACCTACATCTACCCTTAACTGAACTGAGCAGTCAATCATTACCAATTCTTAAATATCCACCTTTATCCTGAGTATTGTGATTCTTTCAGGGTGATATTAGATGGTCTTCAAAAAGATTATTCTTTTCGCTATCGGTATTTTCGTAGCTATAACAGTTAGTAGTTTCATAGATCTGAAGGGACTTGCTCAATCTCCGACTGATCTGGATTTAGCTGTTTATCATGCGCCAATTCACTATCAAGACACAGACAGCACTAAATACAACGCAGACTATATCACACGTTTTGACTATGATACGGATTGGCTAGCAACAAATAACTGGGATAACCTTGATCATTTTTCACTCCCATCTCATACCTACCATTCTGTGGTAGAGACATGTACTCATTGGTTCATCACCTACACTTTTTTCCATCCTCGAGACTGGAGTGATATTCCCTTTGATCAGGAGCACGAAAATGATTCAGAGGGCATGCTTGCAATTATTCGTAAGGATGGTTCAGCTTTTGGCAAGCTTGAGGGCATTGTGACAGTATTTCATAACAACTTCTACTCATATACACCGACTGGTAGTCCGTTAACAAACGGTCAAGAAGATATTGATGGAACGCTCACTATGAGCAGTTATAACGGTTCACAGCACCCGTTGACGACTCAGGAAGCAAAAGGGCATGGCTTCAAAGCTTGGCCCTACGCTGGGGATTTTCAGGGAGCTAGTAATCAAGATGGTATTATTTACTACCCTTCTTCAACAACTGCCGAACTACCAGCTTCAGGAAATGATCGCGATGTGAAATATCAATTGCTTGATGTATTTGCTTCTAATGGAATGTGGCAACATCAACTAGATCAAGCCTCGCAATCAAGCTCTTCTGCATTGACCTTTGCAAGCTGGGGAACATTCAAGGGAGACCAGAGTGGTGGGTGTGGATCTGGTACAAAATCTTGCAGTACAAATTCCGCAAATGCAGCTTGGGGTTGGGATGATTCTGATGATGGATCAGTCTATAAGGGAGAAATGGCTTTAGACCCCGCGCACCTAACTGATGTTTACTTTAATGGTCTCGGTACCTTTGATTCAACATACATTCGTAACAAATTTATCCAGGACTTAAGAGACAGAGGATATAATTCGGGAAATCTGCCCCAAGGTTGGCCCAGTCAAATCAATCTGAATTCCCTTATCGGTAAGCTCAAAAATCAGTGTTGATAGGCATGCTTGGTTGACCAACATAAACTATCCAGTCAATGCTTAAGGGATGGCTGGGTAGTTCATTGCAACTTGAGCAAAATAAGCGATCGCCCAAAGTTCCTAACTCAGTCTAGAGAGGAATGGGTGAGGAAATTATGGTAAGCAGACTCAATCGTATTAAGTAACTCTGGGATATTATATGGTTTCATGACAAAATACGAAATACCCAAAGATGACGCTAATTCCTGGAGATTGCCATAAGCGGAAACCAACACAATGGCTAGATTAATACCTTTTATTTGGAGATGTCGATACACCTCAGCTCCTGTTAGTTCAGGCATGCGATGATCTAAAATCAGCAGGTCTGGCTGTTCCTGATGCACTTTTTCTAGAGTTTCTATGCCATTCCGTGCTTCCGTTACCTCCCACCCTTCCAAATCAAGTAGAAGAGCAAGCATTGATCGACAAGAACTATCATCATCTGCAATCAGCACTTTGCGCTTTTCTAAATTTTGAGCGTTCATGAATAATTCTTTTCTATCGGACAGGTAAAAACGTACGGAGTCTGATTTGAGGGGGAAGTATTTAACACTGGCATCGGCTTAAAGCTCACTCGTGCCAATTCAGGATTTGGTTTCCTATCCACTCCCACTTCCACTTCTACTGTTCCGCCTTTATTTGCACTTTCAAAAGCTTGTAGAAAATAATGAAACAGATTACGTAACAGACTTTTTGAATCTGCCACTACTGTAATCGGCTGGTTCCAGTGCGTGACAATTTCAATGTGACGAATTGCAGCTTCAGTTGATAAGAGATCAACTAAATCGCGGATTGCATCAGTGAGTGATACTGGTTGGGGTGTACCAACTTCTAGTGATGCCAAATTCCGCCAAATTTTACTACGGCGACGAAATATTTGAATTGATTTTTCTGCCTGTTGAAGTAATAGCATTGCATAGTCTAAGCGCTTAACAAGCAGACGAGATCCCATCTCAAGTTGTATGCGTGCTGCCTGATGCGCTTGAATAATATCTTGACGCAGTTCTTCTAATGGCTGATAGTTATTAGGATTGGATGCTAGTACACGACGAACATCTTTTTCTAAGATTGCAACCACAAATTCTGCTTCAATACCTTGGGAAGCACACAGCAATATCTCTTTCAACCTTTGGATAACATTTGCACCACCGTGCACTACGACACTAAGTGCCCCAACAATCTCTCCTTGATCGTTCCGTAAGGGAGTTCCTTGGCAAATAAACGGATAAAACTTATTAATAAAATGCTCTGCTTCAACAATTTCTACAAAATTCTCTTCTACTAACGATGTGCCAATACCATTGACACCAGCTACGGCTTCTGACATGAGAGTCCCAGGAACCGCACATGGTTCAGAATGACATACAGTCTGCTCATCGCCTATGACATCAAGCACAATTGCATCACGACTGCCTAACAAGACTGCGTGACAATCCCTCCCAGCCGTTTGCCATAGCATTTGCAGATAGGGACGAACCACATCAATTAAATAACTGTTTCGCTCTAATAAGCGCTCAGTCTCTAATCTTGATAGTTTCTCTACTTGTAAAATGTGAGGATTCGCTCCTTGAAGGTGCGCTCTTTCCCAAGCGCGATAAATCCCTGGGCGCAATTTATCGATCGGAATTGCGCCTGTAGATCTATATATACGTCCTGCTTCTATTACATCACTCGATAGAGGGGACATGGTTTGCTCTCAAAGAGGACACTGCTCGAAGTCACCCTAAAATAAGATTGTGATGTTTTTGTGAGTTTTGTGTTGGCTACGTCTTTCTTAATAATTTGTAGTACAAGTTAGGAGACAATACCGCTCAGTTAATCCTAGCCAGCAGAAATCCATCTCTAGACAGCCTAGACTTATTTCTACCTATTCCTTAACAGCTACTACGCGGATTCTACGGTAGTCTGCGATCCACGTTCCATCTTGATACAGCACAGGCTTCAAACGATGCTCAACAGCTTGAATAACATCGGTTTGTTGTTCAGTAGACAATCCCGACAGGATACTTTTGGTAAACATTTGAATCCAATTTGCTAGACCTGTATCCCCATCCAAAAGAGGTGTTGGACGATCAAATAAAACTGCATAGTGCACTTCAAACCCATGCTTTTCTAAGCAGCTGGTATACTCGCCAATGCTAGGAAAATACCAAGGAAGTTGTATTTCGGGTGATAGACAACCAGTTGCTTCTAAGGCACCCAAGAGCGCTTCCGCAATCGCCTTGATATTTCCTTTACCACCAAATTCTGCTACTAAACGACCTTTAGGCTTCAAGGCTTGATGCATACAGCCAATAACTGCATCTTTTTCTAAAATCCAGTGCAGAGTGGCGTTAGAAAAGATAGCATCAAACGGTTGTTCTACCTGAAAGTTCCGTGCATCAGCTACTGCAAATTGCAGTTGAGGATAGTTGTATCTTGCTTTTTCAAGCATTGTTGGGTCAGCGTCAATTCCCAGTACAACAGCTCCAGTCATAGCAATTTTTGCTGTTAACTGACCTGTTCCACAACCAAGATCCAAAATCCGCTCTCCTGGTTCTGGAGATAATAAATTGAGTAAATCTTCTCCGTATTGCCAAATAAAAGCATGTTTGCCTTCATAAAGAGTGGCATCCCATTGAGTTTTTAACATAAAACAATCCTAATATTGCCTGTATTGAAGAAATTTAAGTTGATTCGCTCATCACTACACTAAAAAATCTCAAGATGATTGTCCAATATATTTTTCCCTATCAAGTAATATTTTAAAAATATAAATTAGTGAACTATATGGAACTAAGGCATCTACGCTACTTTCTCACTCTGGCAGAGGAACTACACTTTGGAAGGGCAGCCGAGCGATTGCACATTGCTCAACCACCTTTAAGTCAACAAATCCGTCAACTAGAGACAGAACTGGGCTTTGACTTGTTTCGCCGTACTAAACGAACAGTGCAGCTTACAGAAGCAGGACAGGTCTTTTTAGAAGAAGTGCAACGTATTTTCAAGCTGCTTGAGCAAGCAATCCAAATAGGACAAAAAACTAGCCGTGGTGAAGCTGGGCAACTTGCGATTGGTTTTGTCAGCTCTGCATCATATAATGTTCTGCCCACTATTTTCCGTAGGTTCCGCACTGATTTTCCTGGTGTCATTTTGGAATTACGAGAACTGACAACCAATCAGCAAACCCAATGGCTCAAAGAAGGGCAAATCGATGTCGGGTTTGTCCGACCGCCTGTTGAAGACACTCAATTTAAGACAGAAACCGTTTTTCGGGAGACTTTGGTTGTCGCATTACCAGAAGAACATCCACTAGCAAAGCAATCTAACATTTCTCTAGCATCGCTTTGCAGTGAATCTTTTGTTTTGTTTTCTCGAACATATGCGCCTGGACTTTATGACACTCTCATTAGTTTGTGCAAACAGGCGGGCTTTAGTCCACAAGTGTCTCAAGAAGCGATCCAAATGCAGACAATAGTGAGTCTGGTTGCGGCTGATATGGGTGTTGCAATTGTACCCGCTTCGCTGCAGCATCTTCAACGCACTGGAGTTGTCTACAAAGCCTTACAAGAGCCAACGCCAGAAGTGGGGATCAATATGATTTGGCGACGTCATGACACTTCACCAACAGTACACAGATTTTTGGAAGTTGTCAGACAAGTGTTTCGTTCAAGCCAAAATAATTTTTAGCGAGAGACGACAACTTCTGCAATTAGTACAGGTGTATGACCATAGGTCGCTTCCATCTGTTTTTTCATTCCCGAATCCCAGTTGAGTTTGTAGTCTCTTGCGAGGTTATCAGCAACAAATGGTTGAATGACACCTGTTAGAGCTATGGTTTGATCTTGAGTAATAGCCTTTTTTGGTGGAGTTTTCAATAAAACCAGCAATTCTTTTGTATTGCTAAAGTGGTTTTGATCCACGGTAAATAAAACTGGAGTTTCAATATTTTCAACTTTACCCATAACTGCCAGCTTTTTACCATAAAATTGGCTGGGGTTTTGAGTGATTTGTTCAACTTCCGGTGCGATCGCAATAGAACGCGCAATGATTGCAGGTCTATTAGTGTAATTTTTATAGTACTTATCTTGCAATCTTAAATGAAACTCTCGCTCTATTTCTGAAGGTACTAATTTACGCACCTGACCTGTAACTTGAACTTGTGTGTCTGGGTCAGTCGGTAAATCAAAAGGTGTACCTGAAGCATTTATAGCAACGATTGGTTTACCACCTAAGAATCGCTTATCTTCAATAGTGAAGGAGCTTGAACCAATTTTTTGTAGGGGTTTACTTCTAATTGTTACGGTCTTACCTATAAGATCACCTGTTGTGGCGTAAACAGAATTAGATGCTGTAACAATCTGTGAAGGCTCAACAATTTTCTGACTGTAGTAGCAACCTCGAAACAATACAGCTGCTAGTCCCATCATAATTACTACTTTTGCATCCCATAACCTCTGTGTAATATCAGTTACCATGGACATTGGATTATGGTCATTCTGGTTTTTATCAGTTGTATTCATAATTGAAAAAAGACAAAAACTACTCTCAGTCATTTTTAAAAACTGAATAGTAAAGACAAGGGTAAAATATTCTTAACTTTCAGTTTTAATGGTTTTATTAACTAATAAATACTTTGATGAAGCCTAGGTAAATAATAGTTTTTCTATTGAAAAGCTTCTTCCAACTGAGGTTGTAAAATTTATATAAAAGATGATGAAATATCCAAACTATAGACAGAGCTAACCTTTCTTTAGTCCCTCTGTTGATAGACTGACTAAAGGTGAATCAAGTGAGCGTGTATCTTCATAATCGATCTACCTTGCAGGAAGATACCCAATTGAGTGTTGTAGTCAGTCTAGGTGATTAGTTACTATCCTAAGAGTATGGGTACAAAAAACTGAAAACTTTCTGACTTTTAAGTGGGGAGGAGCCACTGCGTAGCGGAGGGTACCTCCGTTGTAGCAAGTGGCGTTGGGGAGTAGGGTAAAATATTACCGAGTGGCAACCTCCTTCTTACCTTAGAGGGCTTGTCGCCAAGCACTGGCAAGAACGCCTAAAGTTTTTTACACCCAGCCAAACAATTTAACTTCTAAAGTATTAAACACCAAAGCAGACGGGCAAGTTATAATCTGTTTGCGGATGAGCGTAATAAAAATTTATTATGAGTAACCACCTTGTACAAGCGTTTTTTGTGGGCAGAGCACTAGCGGAAGTCCTTACAGAAAAATTAGAGTTTGCTTTAACTGATGCCTTGAGCGAACTTGGCAAGTTTGATGCTGAAGCCAGAGAGCAGGTACGTCAGTTTACAGAAGAAGTACTCGAGCGCGCAAATCGAGCAGCAGAAGCTGCTGGAGCTAGTTCTTATACCTCTACAGGTTCTGGACAAACCAGTTCAGAGCCAGTAGATGTGCAAGCATCGGTTGACGAACTGCGGGCAGAAATTGCTACTTTACGTACAGAATTGCAACGTTATCGTAGTAATTCTGTCTAGGCATTGGCTGATCTGAAATTGGGGGATGTTGGCTGCTGACTATCCACAGTCAACTGTTAATTGTTAACTTATTAAGCATCAGAGTGTCTTTTCTTCTTACTGACTCGGTAGACAACCAGCGGTACGCAAGGCATATGGAAAAGGGTTATACAAATAAGGCATACCGTTGGAATCGGGAAAACTACTCTCGTAGGCGGCGTTTTGTGGACATTTGGTCTTTTGTTTGGACCTTATTGTTCAGACTTTGGCTTTATAACAAATCATGGAGCTACTCTGGTGGAGTGAGCGAAGCCAAAAAAGCTGCAAGACGTAAAATTCAAGCAGTTTGGATTCGCAATACTCTACTAGACTTAGGTCCAACCTTTATCAAAGTTGGACAATTGTTCTCTACCCGTGCTGATTTATTTCCTAGCGAATATGTGGAAGAACTGGTAAAACTGCAAGACAGGGTACCAGCATTTAGCTATGAACAGGTGGAAGCAATCATTGAGCAAGAACTAGGGAGAAAAATTCCAGAGCTTTTCCAAAGTTTTGAACCTATTCCTCTAGCTGCTGCCAGTCTGGGACAAGTACATAAAGCTGTACTACATTCGGGAGAAGCAGTTGTTGTCAAGGTACAACGCCCTGGGCTCAAAAAGCTTTTTGAGATTGATTTACAAATACTTAAGGGGATTACACGCTACTTTCAAAATCATCCTGATTGGGGGCGAGGACGAGATTGGTTGGGTATCTATGAGGAGTGTTGCCGTATACTCTGGGAAGAGATTGATTATCTTAGTGAAGGACGTAATGCTGATACTTTTCGCCGCAATTTTCGTGCCTACGATTGGGTAAACGTTCCCCGTGTCTACTGGCGTTATACTTCCTCGCGAGTTCTCACTTTGGAGTATATGCCTGGGATTAAAATTAGTCAGTATGAAGCTCTGGAAGCAGCTGGTTTGGATCGGAAAGTCCTTGCTCGTCAGGGTGCGCAAGCTTACCTCCTTCAACTGCTTAATAATGGCTTTTTCCACGCTGACCCTCATCCAGGTAATATCGCTGTTAGTCCCGAAGGTGCTTTAATCTTCTACGATTTCGGGATGATGGGGCGGATTAAGGCTAACATCCGTGAAGGACTGATGGAAACACTGTTTGGGATTGCTTCAAAAGATGGCGATCGCGTTGTTCAGTCCCTGATTAACTTGGGGGCGATCGCGCCTGTCGAGGATATGGGACCAGTAAGGCGTTCTGTCCAGTACATGCTAGATCATTTTATGGATCAGCCATTTGAAAACCAATCAGTAGCTGCCATTAGTGATGATTTGTACGAGATAGCGTATAATCAACCATTTAGATTTCCAGCTACCTTCACTTTTGTCATGCGAGCTTTCTCGACTCTGGAGGGTGTAGGTAAAGGGTTAGATCCAGAATTTAACTTTATGGAAGTTGCCAAACCATATGCAATGCAACTTATGAGCAATATGAATGGTTCTGAGGGCAATAGCTTTATCAATGAATTAAGTCGTCAAGCCGCTCAAGTTAGTAGTACTGCACTTGGACTACCACGTAGACTAGAAGATACACTAGAAAAACTAGAGCGGGGAGATGTGCGTGTGCGGGTCAGATCTATAGAAACAGAGCGCCTGCTAAGACGGCAAACCAGTATTCAGCTGGGACTTACCTACGCTGTTATCATCAGTGGTTTTACACTTTCAGCTACGATCTTATTAGTCAGGGATTATATATGGTTGGCTATACTTGCTGGTTTAATAGCAGTGGTAGTATCTGGACTGCTAGTTCAACTCCTTTTACGCCTCGACCGTTATGACCGAATGTCTTAATTTTTTTAAAAGTATATGAAACTTAATTTTATTGGTTTCAGCGATCCGGGATTGATTCGTTCTAGTAACCAAGATGCTTATTACATAGATCCTGAAGGAAGATTTTTTATTGTTGCCGATGGTATGGGTGGTCATGCAGGAGGTGAGCAAGCAAGTCGCATTGCTACGCAGAAAATTCAAGAATACTTGGTAGCAAATTGGGGCTATTCTCTCTCTGGAGAAGAGCTACTAGAGAATGCTTTGTGGCAGGCTAATGAGGCAATTTTACAGGATCAGCAGCAGCATCCCGAGCGTGCTGACATGGGAACAACTGCTGTGGTCGTCATTTTCCCGGATAGAGAGTCTCCTTTGTATGCTCATGTTGGAGACTCTCGGCTGTACCGTTTTCGAGAATCTTTATTAGAACAGATCACAGAAGACCATACTTGGGTAGCACGTGCGCTGAAAATGGGTGAAATCTCGTCTGATGAAGCGCGGATTCATCCATTCCGTCATGTATTATCGCGCTGTTTGGGACGTGAAGACTTACATGCTGTTGAAGTACAACCACTGGATGTGAAGCTAGGCGATCGCTTACTGTTATGTAGTGATGGTTTAACAGAAGAGCTTGCCGACGAAAAGATTGCTGCTTACCTCAAACAAATGCCAATACTTGAAAAAGCTGCCTTCTCCCTCATTGAGGCTGCAAAAGAGCATGGAGGCCATGACAACATTACAGTCATTCTTGTCGCATTAGATTGACACATTAGATTGACATTTCCCACCTTACCTTTCACTTGAAGGTGGGGACTCTTAATTCCAACAACCCTACAACAGTCTTTTGTCATTCGTAACTCAAATTTCGCATCATTTATCGATAATTTTCAATTAGCTACTTTGTAGTAGGTCTGTACAAAGGACAAAGGCAACTTTTCAGTAGATATACTCACCAATTTGTTCAGCCTGAGCTTTTTTCTCAGTTCCAAGTTGATACAAATATTTTAAGGTTCCAAAAGTTATAACTTCACGAAGTCAAATGACTGGTTTCTGTGAAGTAATATGCTGTGCTTCAACTAAATTTCACAATCTAGTGGAGGATGATTTCCTAAATCTACACTAGTAGACTTGGGGTATATATCAATAGTCTTAGTTGTAAGTCAACAATACATAAAAAAAGTAGCCATAAGTGTATGGGCAACTTGTCAAATCATTGTTATCTTTCGTAATATGTAGGATAAGTGTAAGACAAGTCTAGCTACAGTAAATTACCATTATGGAACTACTGGAGCCGGATCATCTAAATTCATATTAATTTTTGGAGTTTTTATGAACGAACCAACCGAACTGACCTTGGAACAGCAATTCAGTATACGCTCATTCGCAACTCAAGTACAACACATGAGTCATGAGCAAGCCAAAGATTTTTTAGTTAAACTCTATGAGCAGATGGTAGTCCGTGAAGCAACTTATAAAGAGCTTCTCAAGCATCAGTGGGGCTTAGATTCAGGTTCCTCCTGGGCATAACCTTTAATGTCACAGTGGGCGACCTCCTTCTCTTGCTAGGTTCCAAAGCGGAAAAGAGCCGGGGATGCCGGGGCGTCAACTTAAGAACTTAATAAACCATGTGGCTACATAATTCTTGTGTAGACTTAATTGGCTTTCAATTTAGTCACTAATACCCATGCCAACTTCCTGTTTTAACTCATCTTATTACGGCTACTGTAAACAGATGGATTTGTATACAGCACATCTACACAGGTGAAACATAACCTATACAGTGTAGTTTGTTATGTTGCAACTATTTATATTTCTTATATCTTATATCTAGATTCGAGAGTTGTATAACATTTTTTTTACAAAAATTAATCTTCTGTAGAAAGCAAGCTTGTTTCATCTCATCTCACCTTAGCCACGGGTGAGATTTTTGTATTGACTGCTAACCTCGATTCTTTACAGTTCTTTACAGTTTGTTAGAAAAGTCTAGAGGGATGTCCATATCCATTGCTTCTAGCTTTGCTAAAATTAAGAGCTTAATTTTTTCATACTCAGCTTTGAGTATACTTTTACTCATTTGAGGATTGGCTGAAGACACTTGTGTGTTGCTAAGAGTCATCCACTGTTGTAATCTTTGGCGTTGGGCAGAGGCAATACTGAGAAATATGACATGAGCACACTGGCTTGGAGCTTCTCGCGCAAAGAACAGCATACGGTAATAACCTGTTTGTCCTAGTATCCGAGTGATCTCTCGTCCAAAACTAGTTTTGAGGTCAAGATAGTAAGGAAACCACTTGGCACCATAGTGGCGATTGTAGAGAAGGTTAATCCACAGCAACATAGGATGTGGACTTGTGAGGAAAAGAAATTGATGATAACGCGTACAGAGTAAACGCTTTTGAATCTCTAATTGTGGTAGCATCACCCAGAGTGCTGCTGAAAGTTCTCCATTGTGATAAACAGGACTGGGAAAAACTATATCAGCAATGGGTTTACTTTGCGGCCAACACGAAGCTTGTGCAATTTCATCATTTGACACAGATGAGAATAACTTGACTTGCTTTTTTTGTTCAAACTGATTTGATGAAATGATTTGAGTAGATGACAACGCATCAATGCCTTTAGTGTATTGCTGTTCTAAGGATGCTAAAACTCTAAGAATTTCACCAACATTTTGAGGCCGTTCTTGAGGTGTTTTTGCAAGACAAGTTATGACTAAATTCTCTAACTCCTTTGGGATCTGCAATGTTGGATCAATCTCCGCAACAGATAATGGTTTTTGATGGTGATGTACTTTATACCAAGCTCCAAAAGAGTGAGATGGTGCCACTAATGGCATCTTACCTGTTAACATTTCGAACATCATCACACCCAAACTATAAATATCAGAGCGATTGTCTAATTCCTTACCCTCCATCTGTTCAGGAGAAGAATAAGCCAGAGTTCCTAAATAGTAGTTAGTATCACTGTTATCTGACTGCAACAACTTAGCAATCCCAAAGTCTAGAATTTTGACTAACTCTCCAAAGCTGGGATCAGCGATAATTAATACATTACTTGGCTTAATATCGCGGTGAATAATGGGGTATATTTTGTCATTAACCGAGATACCATTATGAGCGCACTGTAACCCTAAGCACATTTGCCGTGCCATACTTAAAAATCTTGGTAAAGACAAATGTTGCTCCCGAATGAGATTGCTCAGACTCCTTCCAGGTAAGTATTCCATAACATAAAATGGGATGCCATTCTCGTCTACGCCATAGTCCATAACTCTGACAATATGGATGCTTTTTTGCCCAAGTAGCGCACAAGTTTTTGCCTCTTGCTCAAAGCGTTCCTGTAATCCCATCTTTTGATATTGAATTGAGAGAGAAAGAAACTTAACCGCAACAGATACACCTCCCAACAAAACATCCTTGGCACGATAAACTCGTCCCATTGCTCCAGTACCAATTAACTCCTGAAGTTGGTAGCGTTTGCCGAGTAGGCGATTGATGTTGGGGTCTGACATATGAGTGGGCAGTGGGGAACTCGGGGCCTCCACGGAGTGGGGATTAGGGGCATGGGGAGT
>JAJPJF010000045.1 GCA_021324415.1 Nostocales cyanobacterium Centralia_MAG_434 | reverse complement strand
GCTCAATTGTTCTGCTAGTACACGTACATGGGGTTCCCGAAACATGGAATCATGATCCCCTGGCACAGGATAAATCTCCAATACTCCATCAACTAGATGACGCCAGCCCATATAAGGATCTAGCTCCCATCCTTCAGATGCTGGTGGATTGGTGGTAGCTCGGAAGCAGACCACTAGACCTGAGTAAACTCTTAGCACATAGTTTTTTTGTGCGTGTTTGTTAGCTGCTTCGACAATTAACTTCAGTTCGTTATGAGTTGGGGAAGGTCCTAGAGTTTGGGGAGAGTGGCTGGTTGATTTGTGAATTGTTTGTTTTTGCTTGAGCCAAATCTCTAGCCACTTACTCTTGCCCTTGATTTGCTTGTGAAGATAAGTTGGCCCAAGCTTTAAAAGGCTATTGAAATGATTCCAGACCCTTTTTGGCAATGGAACTCGTTTGAAAAAACCTGAGCCTGCAGTATCAAATAAAGCCAGCAGAGCCACCTTTTGACCTTGGGCGACCAGTTGCTGTGCCATTTCCCATGCCACCCAGCCACCAAAGGAAGCTCCGCCTAAAAAATAAGGACCATTCGGCTGGATAGTTTGGATTTGTTGAATGTAGCGGGCAGCCATATCCTCAATTCGGTTCAACAGTGGCTGTTTTCCATCTAGTCCTTGTGGTTGTAATGCGTAGAACGGTTGATCCATTCCCAAGTAATGCGCCAAATTGCGATAATACAGAACACTGAAGCCCAAAGCATGGACACAAAACAGAGGCGGTTTGGAACCGTTGGGTTGAAGTGGTACTAACGACGACCCACTTGCTAACTCCTCAGACTGACTTGTGTGGTGAGCTACACCTTCAATTTCCATTTTTGTTTGCTGAGGTTCAAACTGATGAGCTTTTTGATGGATAATTGTGGCTAATTGCTCAATAGTTGGCGCTTGTAACAGAGTCGTCAACGGCAGATGTTCTCCTAATTTTTGCTCGATTTGGGCGAACATACCCATTGCTAACAGAGAATGCCCTCCAAGAGCGAAGAAGTTGTCCTTGATGCCAATAGGTTGGATGCCTAAAACCTCTTGCCAAATTTCTGTCAGATGTCGTTCTAACTCATCTCGGGCAGCCACAAAGGTTTTTTGTGCCTCTTGCCTAAGTTGCTGTGGGACGGGCAGAGCTTTTCGATCTAATTTACCATTTGGAGACAACGGCAAAGCCTGGAGGAGCACAAACACAGACGGCACCATGTAATCGGGCAGCTGCTTTGCGAGAAAATGTCGTAGTGCACTGGCAGTTGGAGTGGATTCTTGATTGGGAACGATGTAAGCTACAAGACGTTGATTACCTGGTCGTTCTTCCTGAACAATCACCACTGCCTCTCTCACCTCAAGGTGCTCCCTGAGCGCAGCTTCAATTTCTCCGAGTTCGATGCGCAAGCCCCGCACCTTCACTTGATGGTCTATCCGACCGAGGTACTCAATGTTACCATCAGATAAATACCTTGCTAAATCGCCAGTTTTATACATCCTAAGAGAATTGCACCCCTGCACCCCTGCTCCTGTGCTTCCAAAAAAAGGATTACAGATAAATTTCTCGGCACTCAGATCTGGACGGTTGAGATAGCCGCGCGCTAGACCCACACCGCCAATATAGATTTCCCCTGGAACACCAATTGGCACAGGTTGCAAATGTGAATCTAATATATATATCTGTGTGTTTGCGAGCGGACGACCAATAGAAACGATTTGGTTTGCATTGTTGCACTCGCAAGCAAAGAATGTAACATCAACAGCAGCTTCCGTCGGACCATAAAGGTTGTGTAGTTTAGCATGAAGCCGTTCACAAAAGCGCTTTTGTAGCTCTTTGGGCAGTGCTTCACCACTGCACATCACTTGTTTGAGAGTATAGCTTGTGTCTAAATTCGGCTCTTCTAGGAACACTTGCAGCATTGAGGGAACAAAATGAACAGTTGTGATCTGATGTTGTGCAATCAGTTTCACCAAGTAGGCACTGTCTTTATGACCTTCCGGTCGGGCAATAATCAAACGGGCTCCTGTCAATAATGGCCAGAAAAATTCCCAAACTGATACATCAAAGCTAAAGGGGGTTTTCTGAAGAACACGATCTGCTGGTGTTAATTCATAAGCTTGTTGCATCCAAAGCAAGCGATTACAAATGCCTTGGTGGGTGTTCATTGCTCCTTTCGGCTTACCTGTGGAGCCAGAGGTGTAGATAGTATAAGCCAAATTTACAGCAGTGACATCAGCGCTCGGATTTTCTAGAGGCTGTTGCGCAATTTGTCCCCAATCAGTGTCTAGCAGCACTAACTGGGCACTATGTTGCGGCAAACAAACCACCAATCTCTGTTGAGTTAGTAAAACAGTGACGCCAGAGTCTTCTAGCATATATGCTAGACGTTCTTGAGGATATCCAGGAGCTAGAGGTACATACGCTCCACCTGCTTTGAGGATACCCAATAGCCCAATGACCATTTCTAGGGAACGCTCTACAGCAATTCCCACTAACATATCGGGTCCAATACCTAATGCTCGCAAGTGGTGAGCCAGTTGATTCGCACGGATATTTAACTCCAAGTAAGTCAACTGCTGCTGTTCAAACACAACTGCCACTGATAGGGGTGTTTTTTCTACCTGAGCTTCAAACAATTGATGAAGACATGTCTTTTGGGGATAATCCACATCAGTGCTATTCCACTCCACTAGAATTTTATGCAGTTCTTCCTCTGAAAGCAAAGGCAGTTGGGCAAGCCGTCGGTGAGGCTCAATGACAATACTTTTGACAAAAGTAGTGAATTGCTCTAGCATTCTGGCAATGCTATCGTCATCAAATACCTCTGCACAGTAGACTAAACAGCATTCTTTCCCATCTTCTGAAATTCTCAAAAGCAGTTGATGCACTGGTCTGACTTTAGAGTCATCCCATCTTTTGACCTGTTCAATGAGCACCGACAATTTCTGCTCACAACTCTGGTTCCACTGTGAACAAAGCTCAGGATATTTCGCTATTAGCTCTGGCAGGTCAGTTGTGTGTTGTGCACTCAACTCTATTTGTGTTTGTACGGTCTCAAAAATTTGCTCAAAACTCTGCCGAGCATCTATCTCTATGCGACAAGGTACGTATTCGCCAAAAAAGCCTTCGAGTCCAACACCTTGGTTTTGCAACTCTACCAATTTCAAGCCAATATCAAAACACCAAGTTTGACTGATGCGCGCCAGATAAGCAATAAAGGCAGTTCGTAAGAACTTATCCACACTCCAGACCGCAGGACGACTCAAGATCCATGTTGCCACTTCATGAGGCACAAGCCAATGCACTTGCTTGTTCATCGGTGTGTTCAATTGGAGTAATGCAGTCTTGGCATAAGGAATCGAGAGCGGCTGTAGTGTTGCTAATTTTTCTACCCAGAAACTCTTATCCTTCACCAGCCTTGCCTCAATAGTTTCAATACGCTTTGCCATATCTAGGGTTACACACTGTAGTCTTATTTTGTACTTTTCATACACCCTCCTTACCAAATTCCCTGATTTGAATTATGGGGGTTTCCCTGTTCCCTCTGAAATCCCCGTAAAATTACCCTACTCCGCAAGTTTAATTTTCTTCTTCCCACAACTATAGATCAGGGCTGTTTTCGTACTCCCTAAATATAACTTGTCGTGTAAAGCTACCTGCAGTAAACGAAAAAATCTCTCCGACTTCTGCATCTGCTCCAAAGTT
>JAJPJF010000094.1 GCA_021324415.1 Nostocales cyanobacterium Centralia_MAG_434 | reverse complement strand
TGATGGACAACGTTTTGTCGTTCGATTGGCAAAAGTTGACCTAGGACAAGAGCAAAAGCAGGAGTTACCCTTCAAGCGTCGTGGAATGTACCTGCTCAGTGGAGGTTTAGGGGAAATTGGTATTGAAATTGGCAAATATCTGCTGCAACATTATGAAGCTCGGCTGTTGTTGGTGGGTAGAACTTCTTTGCCAGAAAGAAGTGATTGGGAGGAACATCTGAAGCAAGATGATGTCGTTGCTAAGCGAATTCAAGCTTATTTGTCTTTAGAGCAGCTTCCAGGAGAAGTGATTTATCAAGCGGTGGATATTTGTGACTCCATTGAGTTACAACAAGTGGTTGACCAGGCTAAATCCTACTGGCAGTGTGAGTTGGATGGGATGATTCATCTGGCGGGGGTTGCTCAAGAGCGGTTGTTAGCTGAGGAAACACAAGAAAGTTTGGCAGCAACGCTACGTCCCAAGGTTTTAGGTACCTGGGTTTTGCATCAACTGCTTCAACAACAGGGGAAGGGGATATTTATCAGTTTTTCTTCAGTGATTAGTGTGTTTGGTGCATTTAGTGTGAGTGCTTATGCCGCGGCTAATAGTTTTCTTGATCGCTTTTCCCACTATCAAAGAGTTAAGAGTGGGTTGCAAAGCTATTGCTTTGGTTCTAGTACGTGGGCTGGTATAGGCATTAGTCGAGGTTATGAATCTAGGGATGCGCGTTTTGCCCAAGGTCGTCAAGTCATGTCACTAGATCAGGGATTGTCTTCTTTCCTTGCTAGCTTGCATTATGGACCAGCACATTTGCTCGTGGCATTAGATGGACGTCATCCATACATCCGACGCCGTTTAGAAAGCTCATTCTATAATGTCCAAAAATTATGCGCCTACTTCACTATCTCAGATGCTCAGTTTGCCACTGCCAAGTTGCAAGAATTGGAGGTATGCGATCGCTTTGGGACTCGAAGTATTTGTGATTTCCGCCAACTTCAACAGATGCCAGTGACGGAAACAGGTGAAATCGACCGTCAACAACTTTCTGCAACAAGTCTCAAGACAACAACTGATTATGTCGCACCTCGAACTGAGGTGGAAGAAAAACTCACCAGTATTTGGCAACAAGTATTAGATGTGCCGCAGGTGGGTATTTATGAAAACTTTTTTGAGTTGGGAGGGACTTCAATACTAGCAGTTCACCTGTTCTCAAAAATTGAGCAGACATTTGGTCAAAAACTGCCTCTATCTTCCCTATTTCCATTAGGTACTGTGGAGGCTCTTGCTGAGATTCTCTCTCAAACACAAGACCCAACATCTAATAAGAGAGTATGGAAGCATCAACAGAACACATCAAAAACTCTTTGGTCATCTCTGGTAGAGATTCAGCCCAAAGGTTCTAAGCCACCTTTATTCTGTATTCATCCTCTTGGCGGAGGAGTCCTATGCTATCGTGATTTGGCAATACATCTGGGTTTGGAACAACCAGTTTATGGGCTACAGCCACTGGGTCTAGATGGTAAACAACCTCCCCACACCCGGATGGAAGACATGGCAGCGCACTACATTCAAGAAATTCAAGCTTTTCAACCCAGTGGTCCTTATTTTCTTGCAGGGTGGTCTTTTGGAGGTATGGTTGCCTTTGAGATGGCTCAGCAACTCCATAGGCAAGGAGAGAAAGTGGGTCTTCTCGGGCTAATTGATTCTGTTCGTCCGGGTTCTGATAGGCGATCGCCATTTCTCAGGCGAGTTATCTCACATGTAAATAATCTTGTCAAACAAGGACCAGGCTATCTTCAAAAAAAGGCTGTGGGTTGGAGTAAGCACGGCAAATACCATCTCCAACGGAGATATAAGCGTTACTTCTATGCTCAACAGTATTTTCTAAATGTTACGAAAAACTTCACCGATGATGAGCAAAACTTCGTAAAAGTCATGAATGCTAATGTTAAGGCTTTGGATGAATATAAATTCCAGGTCTATCCAGGTCGAATCACACTTTTACGAACTGAAGATCAACATCGGGACGAAGCTGTTGGCATACAACATGATCTTCTGTTTGGTTGGGGTGATTTTGCCACTGGAGGAATAGATATGCACTACATTCCCGGATCTCACTTGAATCTCATCGCTGAACCCCATGTACAGTTACTGGCAGAAAAATTGAAGGTTTGTCTAGAAAGGGCGTATAGATCATCAAGTCAAAACGAAGAAGCATCGACAACACCACCATGATGACGCACAATATTTGACACTTCTAAATACATACTTCCAGTCTTGCCAGTTTGTTGAGTGAATAAATCGTGGCACCCGACAATTACCAAGAGTTCTTGAGCACGAGAAAAAGCCACATTTACCCGTTCTGGTTTCTTGGCAAATCCCACATCTCTATTGCTATTGTTGCGCACCATACTAACAATCACAATCGGGCGTTCCATGCCTTGAAATCGATCAACTGTACCAGTACGAATTTGTAATGAAGGGAAAAGTTCTGATTTGAGGCGCTCATCAATTTTTCTAAGTTGAGCACCATAAAATGTAATCACGGCAATTTCTTTTTTTGGTTCCCCATTTATGACCCTAGAAGCCCAAGCACTTTCGATTTGCTGACACAGAAGTTCTATAATATCGATTTCGCGAATATTGAAGAATGAGGTTCCCTCACGTTGCTCTTGAAACTCGCTTTCTATAGGCGTTTTTATCCAGAGAAGGTGGTGATGAGCGTGGATAATTTCGCCTGCTAGATGATGCGCACGTTTAATATCGGGCTGAGCAATACCACATTCTAGCTTACCATCATAAAACTGATTGATTGCTCCCATAATGGTCGGGTGCATCCGATACTGTGTAGTTAACATCTGCTTGATACTTTCGTGAGCAGTTTCAAACTGAGTTTTAAACAATGATTCTTCTACAAATCTCAGTTCTTCTCGTGTGTTGCCAATTTCTTGGGCTACTTCTTCTATAGTACTTGTACTAAGCATAGGTGGTAATTGACGATGGTCGCCTACCATAACTAACTTTTTGCCTTTCAATGCAGGGATAAGCAACTCTGGCGGAGTGCACTTACTCACCTCATCAATAATGACGACATCAAACGATTTAAATTCCTCAGAAAACTCACGGTTTGCTGCTTGAACACAGGTGATACCAACAACGTTAGCATTATCTAGATAAACTTGCCTTAAATCATGGCGATCGCCCTCAGAGGGATTGCGTAGCTTAGAAATCCAATCTTGAACGAAATCTTGATATCGGTTGAGATAAGTCTCTTCTTGCTCTTGTTCTCTTTGCCATGATTCGAACTGCGTCTTTATTTGTTGTAAAAATTCCAAACTAAATAAATCTGTTACGGGAATATCAGGCTTAAATTTTTCCGGAATTTCTTGCCAAACTTGCTGGCACCAATTTCGTTCATTAATTAACTCTGCTGATGGTTGTGATTGTGAGTTGTGCTCAACTTCTCTTAGTTTTGTTTGTGTTTCTTGGAATTGTAGTAATGCATTTTCATTCTCTTGTTCAACCTGAGAAAGATGCTCAATTAAACAGCCTCTAATAAATTCCAACACAGAAAATGGTTCTAATGATGAAATTAAATTTTCAATCTCCTGGTTAGGATTTTTCCAAGAATGCACTATTGTTGAAAACTGTTGAGGAGACTCCCAGATATATGATTGATTTGCAAGATATTGTTCTGCTAGAGTCCGTAACTTATCAGGTAGATTTGTCTGCTGATTAAGTTTCTGCAAAAGATGAATAACTCGAGTGAGTTTGAGATCAACCTCTTTGCGTACTTTTTCTAACTGATCTTGTGCAGTAGATATTTGCTTTTGATTGATTCCCGTTTTTTGGAGTTCGTTGAATTGTGTGTGCAGATGCTGAAGCTGCTGTTCGGTTTGTTTCTTGACTGGCAAAACACAGTTACGTGCGTTGGTTAGAATACTCTCTAGCAAGTCTTGTGCAATGTTCTGAAGGGTAGAGTCAATGTGATTTGGTTCCCATGATAAGCCATATACCTGCTCTATAGTGCCGAGAAAATGCTGGGTGTTTTTAACTAAAGTTTGCCGCTGATTTCTATCCAGTTGCGGATACTGATTGAACTTTTTACCCATCTCCTGCCACTGTAGGCGATCGCTTATGGACAGTACGAGTGGAGTCTGCTTGAAACTTATATGTAAAAAATGACCAAATTTATACTGCTTACCTTGTAGATTGCTAAAACCTCCTTCGACCTCAAAAGACAACGCTTTGTTTAATTTCACCCAATCTGGTAGGTAATCAATCTTATTAACTTTGTAAATTTCTGGGACAAGTTCTAAGTTCGATGATTGAGCCAGTTCCACTAATGCCAATGGTAATTGCAGTGCTGCATCTGTTAAAAAATGACCCGTTTGCCGACAATTATTCAAAATTTGATAGAGTCTAGAAGTGGCTGTTGACTTCCATTCCTGAACTGCAGTGATGATGAAATCAACTTTTTGTTTATGATTGTCCCAGGTCTGAATGGTTTGGTTGAGGCTTTGCTGCTTATTGACAAATTGATGATAATCTCTTTGTAGCTGAGTCAAAGCTGTAGATTTCTGTTTAAAATCTTGCATCAATACTGCAACTTCAGACATAGAATTCATGGCGTCTTCAGCATAAATGAATGCTGTTTTTGACTCAGATAATCCAGTTGTTACAGTTTCACGCAACCAAACTGCTAATCCAAATGCACCACAAGCAGGACGAGCAAAACCAAGTTTGGTAGCTTCTTTCACAGCCTTACTAACATTTGCTACAAAGTTTTCTACAACAACTTTATCTTTAGTGTAAGGCTTAAGACGCGGGAGAAAATTTACCACTTCTGGGGATTCCCAGTTGATATTTGGTGCGGCACTTAGCAAATTTTCTAATCCAGATAAAAGAGATTTTATCTCATTTGTCTGCGCTAGACTTACTTTATAAAGTGTTTCCTGTTCTCTACAAGTAATTTCTAGTTGTGCCTGATTCTTCTTTAACTGCGTTTGTTGCTGCTGGTATTCTTCTTCAAGTTTTAAATATGCGTTAAATCGGGGTAAATATGTCAGCAATTGGCGGAGAGTTTCTACATTTTGCTGACGCTTTGATAAATTTTTTTCGCAGTCATTCGCGGTATTTTCCAACCATGTGCCAATCACATGCTCTTCTAAAAATGGCTGTCCTTCTTCCCCAACTTTTTCTGATCGTCCCTTGCGTATAGCGCGGATGACAGGATTGTGAACTAATCGACTAAGGGCATTGTCAACTGCAAGGTTAGCTTGGGAGGTAATCAAGGTGCGTCCACCTCGTAAGGCGACTTGATAGCAAATTTCGGCTATCACAGTGGTTTTGCCTGTTCCTGGTGGTCCTTGGATCAAAACAAGATCCTTTGCGGCAAGTACTGTCTCCACTGCTGCTTTCTGACCCGGATTTGCAGAGGATAGCAACAAATCATCTGGTAGAAGCTGAACAGTTTTTTGAATAGGTCTTGCCTGAGAAGCATCGAATAAGAAGTTTCCCAAATAGGGATTTTGAGTGTATCCCTGCTTCAATTGTTCTAGTGCTTCTTTTTTGCGCCGAATTTGTTGGATATCACCAGCCGCTTCAAAAAACAAGAAGCCCGTGACTGGCGGTTGATACCTTTCAACTGCCAAGTATTCAGCTAATTCCCGCTCTAGCCGGATATGGATAAGACGACGCCTAGGATCAAAGTCTTCAATAGACCCTAGTTGGCGGCTGTTTCGCCAGTTTTTAGCTGTAGGTGCAGTCTCAAAAAGCTTAATATCTTCATTTCTAGCTCGTTGTACCCGTTCCCAGAAGTTCTCATACTCTAGAGAATTTTCGACAGAACCATCTAGAGTTGCTGCTGCAACATCAACCTCAAAGGTGATCCGCCTTTTTCCCAAAATATAGTTGTAATTTAAGAATGGCACACAAAACTGACGTGCTTTGGCAATATTTTCCTCGATTTGCAAAAATGCTTTCCAAACTTTGAGATGTTCTTCGGTAGGCAAATGATCGCCACAGACTGGCTTCGTTGCCATGCGTCTCAATGCTGTTGATGGAATATCAATATGATGTCGATGATTTGGCAGTAGACGTAAGTAAAAAGAGATCGGAAGAG
>JAJPJF010000470.1 GCA_021324415.1 Nostocales cyanobacterium Centralia_MAG_434 | reverse complement strand
TTCTGAGTTTTTTCACTCTTAATTGCTCTGCACTTTCCTTAGCAAAGATATTGTCATAGTCTTAAAAGACTATTGTCAGTGTGGGTTTCAATCGTTGAGGAAAAGGCGTTTGTTTTGAGCAAGCATTGCAAGTGATCAGATGGTAGACATGGCAATGGCAAATAGAAAAACTATTTGCTATCCTCAAAATTGCTTCCCTAATATCTGGAAGCTACTAATTAGTCCTTTAGGCAGGGGTCCTTCTGCCATCTGCCTTTTCAATTAAGAGAAAAACCGCTTATTCAATACTTGTAAGCGGTTTTTAAGCCTATATATAAATGTGCTTTTACCGGCAGGAAATGCCAAGTGTCGATTAACAAATTAAATAGGCAAAGAGTGCAGATTTGGTGAAGGGGAAGGAGATTGTCTGTAGGACTGTCAAAAGGGCAATCATCTCTAGGAGCCAGGCTCAAGCACAATAAATGTACCAAGTAATACTAGACATCCTAGAAAAAGTGTGATTTGAACGATAATTTAGCCAAACGGTCACGAAATACTTCAAAAGCACTTAGGACAAGATATAGGCTCATGTGCGATTTTGGTGATTGTTTGTAGAGGGGGAGTAACAAGTAGGGTGGTTTTCTATAAAGAGAGGAAAAATACACAGATAAATTAGTACAATAAAAAAGATAATAAGTTATAAAAAAGTCGAAAAATAGGGAAATCGGCAATCATAGCATAAGTATAAAAAAGAACTAATAGAGGTGAAGAAAAAATTGATGGATCGTGATTAAGATGCAAATCATGCTCAAATTGAAGCATGAACCCAGTAATCATGCTCAAAAAGGAAAAAGCGATTGCACTCTGGCAGTGCGCTGCGCAGTCGGATTGGACAAAAGATGAAATTTTTTAAGTGCCTAAGTGCCTAGGGAGTAGGTGGAGGTCAGGTGGTGGCCAAGAGGGAGTAAGATGTAAAAAGTACTACCAAAACCGAGTTGACTTTCTACCCAAATAAGACCATCATGTTGTTGGACAATGTTGCGGGCAATAGCAAGACCTAAACCAGTACCACCTTGCTTACGGGAATCGGAAGCATCAACTTGATGAAAAGGCTCAAAAATAAATTTGATTTGGTCAGCAGGAATGCCGCGGCCGTGATCTTGGATTTTAAATAAGACAGCCCCATGACCATCGGAGGCGTGTGTTGGTTCTGCGGAGAGCAAAATAGTGGACTTTTTGGGTGAGAATTTAATGGCATTACATAGTAGATTAGTGAAGACTTGGATGAGACGGTCCGGATCGGCGGTGAATTCAATGGATGGGGATAAGACAGATAGTGTGATTTCCGATTGAATAGCGCTGAAGTGCATGAGTTCAGTAGATCGTCTTAATAATTCATCTGCGTGGATTGGTTGTTTATTTAAAGTGATTTTGCCGGATTGTAAGCGTTCTAAATCTAAAATGTCGTTGACTAACCTAACCAGACGTTGTGCACTGTCTGCGGCAATGTCAAGAATCCGCCGAGCTTGTTGAGAATCCAATTTTACCAATCCGGTGACTAATAAATTTAAACCGCCTTGAATAGAAGTCATCGGAGTCCGAAGTTCGTGACTAACAACGGAGATGAACTCGTTTTTGATTTTTTCTAAGGCTTGGCGCTGGGTAATATCTTCGCCGATACTCATGGTACCGATGACTTGGCCTTTTGCATCTCTTAATAAAGTATTATTCCAAGCAATGGTCCGTTGTGCACCAAATTTAGTGAGGATCTGATTTTGGTAGTGAAGGTGTAATTCTTCCTCAAGAGCTTGGCGAAAAACTGTTTGCACTTCCGGTTGCTGATGTGGAGGAATAAAAGTAGTCAACCAAGACTTACCTAAAACTTCAGCCTGAGTATAGCCAGTTAATTCTAAAAAGAAAGGATTTACATAGACAACAGCAGCGTTGCTGTCAAGTCCGACGACCAATAATTGCACATTTTCTAATAAGCAGCGCCAGCGATGTTCGGCTTCAGATAATTGGGCTTCGATTTTGGTTTGCTGGTGAATAGTGGCGGTCAAAATATTGATTAAGCGATGTAGGGAATGATTTGCTTGTGATAATTGGACAGTACGCTCTTGAACTTTCTGTTCTAAGAGAGCATTGGCTTGTTGCAAATCGGCTTCTATTTGCCGACGCATTTGGGCCATTTTCAAGTGAGCTTCGACACGAGCCAATAATTCGCGAGCAGAGAAGGGCTTGATCAAGTAATCATCTGCTCCTGCTTCAAGACCTTCAATGCGTGATTCCTCGCCAGCACGAGCAGATAAGAGAATAATCGGAAGGTTTTGCGTTTGCGCTTCGCTGCGCAGGAGTTGCAATAACCTAAAGCCATCTAAGCGAGGCATCATCACATCAGTTAAAACTAAATCAGGAATGCGCTGCCGAATCGCTGCAATAGCAGCGATCCCGTCTTCTAGTGCTTCAACTTCATAGCGTGGGCTTAACAAGCGCTCAAGATAATCCCGCATATCTGCGTTGTCGTCGACAATCAGAATACGAGCACAACTGGGTATAGAGCTAGAAGAGAGTATGGGCGCAACTACCGAGGAGAAATCTTGCTCCCCATCACCCCCAGATCCCCCTGCTTGTTTAGGTAGCCAACGCCGCGCTTCTTCAAGGTAAGAGATTGAACTCATAGCAGTAGATGCAAGGGTGCGAGATGCTCCGATCTGCTCAGGTGGTAAATGGGCACGGCCAAGCGGAAGTGATATCGTAAAGCAGCTACCTTGAGCTAACACACTTGTAACGTTAACGCTACCGCCATGCAGTTTGACCAACTCGTGTACCAATGATAAACCGATGCCTGAACCTTCGAAACTGCGACCATGAGCACCTTTGACCCGATGAAAGCGTTCAAACAAATGTGGAATTTCATCCGCAGGAATACCGATACCTGTATCACTAACTGAAAGTTCTACATATTGTCCACAAGAGTGCAATCGAACCGTAATTGTGCCAGAGAACGTAAACTTAAATGCATTGGATAATAAGTTGAGAATAATCTTCTCCCACATTTGACAATCAACATAGATGGGTTGGGGTAAGAGAGGACAATCGACGACTAAATTCATGCCAGCACGCTCGATTAAAGAACGAAATGTACTAGCAACTTCAGCAGTGAACTTAGCTAAGTCGGTGGGTTCGTAGACGGCTTGAATCCGTCCGGCTTCAATGCGAGAAAAATCCAGTAGAGTGTTCACTAATTTGAGCAGACGCAAAGCATTGCGTTGAACAATCTCAATCCGAGCGCGCTGGGTTGGGGGTAAGAAGTTGTGCTCATCGTTTAAAGCGTCCTCAGAGGGAGCGAGCATTAAGGTTAACGGAGTCCGAAATTCATGAGAAACATTGCTGAAGAAAAGAGTTTTAGCGCGATCTAGTTCTGCGAGTGCTTCAGCTCGTTTTCGTTCTGCTTCGTAAGCACGGGCGTTGGCTAGGGCAGTAGAAATCTGTCCAGCTACTAAGTGCAAAAAGCCTTGATAATCGTCATCAAATTCCCGTCTAGGAGTAATCCCAGCCACGAAAAATCCGCTGAGGCGATCTTGTCCAGAAGCTGCAAGCGGAAGCACAAGAGCACGAGTGGGAGATGTTAACCAAGGGCCACCAGGAAGCAAACCAAATCTCTGCGGTATTGGATCTATGAAGCGGCTTTTAGGATTTGTGAGCGAATTAAACCCCCACACATCTGTAGTGGGGTCGCCAATTTCTACAATTTCTGGACTGGCAACGGTTCCTAGTGCTAAGCCGCTTGTCCCCATCAGTCGTGCTCGAGGTTCAGTTTCATCAAGCAAATAAATCAAGGCGAAGGGTAAATCATGAGAGTTTTGGGAGAGTGCTCGCGCAGAAAGCTGGCAAGCTGCAAGTGCTGTTTTAGCTTCTGTTGTAGCAGCAGCAAGTTCCCTTAAAGTTCGCATGCGGCGCTCACCTAATACCCGGCGAGTATCTTCTGTGCAAGCACAGAACACCCCTTGAATTTCCCCAGAGTCGTCGATAACAGGACTATAGGAAAAGGTGAAATAGGTTTCTTCAGTGTAAGCGTTGCGTTCCATGACGAGTAGAAGTTCTTCGTTCCAAGAAGCTTGTCCTTTGGTCATGACCGCTTCAGCCTGTGCTCCGATAATATCCCAAATTTCTGACCAAACTACAGAAGCTGGCTGTCCCAAAGCATGAGGGTGGCGTTTGCCAAGAATGGGAATATAAGCATCGTTATAAAACTTGGTTAGGTCGTGTCCCCACCAAATGAACATTGGGTAGCGAGATCCTAAGATAATGCGAATAGCAGTTTTT
The DNA here is from genome assembly GCA_021324415.1 of Nostocales cyanobacterium Centralia_MAG_434. Lineage (GTDB taxonomy): Bacteria > Cyanobacteriota > Cyanobacteriia > Cyanobacteriales > Nostocaceae > JAJPJF01. The sequence goes on along the minus strand of JAJPJF010000470.1, from coordinate 601 downwards.
AAGCTTGGCGACCAGGTTTCAACAGGTCCAACCGACGTGGCTGACCAATCGTGGGCTTTGATGAGCGCACACATTTGTCCGTCACCTGTAAACAAGTTCTGAAGTACGTTTGGATTTGCTGAATCCTTCACAACTATAAAGTCCTCCTTTGGAGCGAGGTGACACCAAGCAATATTTAATATGCTCGCAATTAGATTGATCTCGATTATACGTCGGGTAACATTGGGGTGTCGCCACCCCGCAGGGACTGAGCGAACGGCTCGTGAGTGTTACAAGTCTTGCCGCGCAAGCCTCTTCAATAATGAATTTCTAGAAAATCGGATTGCCGAGTGAAGCAATCGCTTAGTCCTCTTTTGTTGTCGAATAAATCCTCAACTTTCAATTATGATTTTCTCGCTAAATCTTGAGGAACTCGTAAGAATAATTGTACTGAGCATCAGGCTTTGAGGGCTTTCGGTTTTCCGTAGTACCGTATTACAAGTTAAACGCACTAAGAAATATCTCTTTGCACTCACTAGAAAGCTTAATTAGCTGAAACTCTTATGTATCAAAACTTTTAAACGTAATACACTCACTTTTGACAAAAGCAAAAGCCGTCTTT
>JAJPJF010000542.1 GCA_021324415.1 Nostocales cyanobacterium Centralia_MAG_434 | reverse complement strand
TGTATATACAGCAGAAAATGTACTTTTCTACACAAATATCTAAATGGGAAGCTCAATTTTTAGATGTTATTTTTATTTTCTTGTTTTCGGTTAATACGGATTCTTTTTGTCAGGTGCAAGATGTGAGCTACCAATTAAGCGGTTTGTAATTGTTGACGTAATTCATGCCGGGGCTTGGTCATGAGAGGGTAAACTTTGGGGCGGCGTTTTTTGGCTCTTAGTTCAGTTCTGGCGGGGCGGTCAGGAACAGCCTTGTGAACAATAACTGTGAGTAAAGTACAATAAAGTTTCTGGCGTTTTTTAGAGTTAGCAGTCTCTAATTTAGGAATAAAATTGAGTAAATGATGGCGAGTACCTTGTAAAGATAAGCGTAAGGGAGGAGTATTATAAGTATTCCCTGCCTGCCACATTAAGCTACGAAGTAGATTGTAGGCGAGTAAATAAACATGAATTTCTTTGCGGATCATTGAAGGAGTTTTACATCGTAAAACATCCATTCCCAAAGTAGTTTTTAAATGTCTTAAATCGAGTTCAACATCCCAACGTTTATAGTAAAGTCCAACTATTTCTAAGGTAGGATAAGTGGTTTTATCTAATAAAGTAGTAATGAGACTTACTCGCTGAGTGCGAAAACCAGGAATGACAACGTAATAATAAATTTCGCGTACAGTTACGGAAGCAGGTAAACCTAAAAATTCATCTTTATCTAATCCTTTTGGGCATCTTTTAGGTTTATACCAAGTAACAAGCTTGTCACAATCACCAACAATTTTACCTTGACGCATAGTTGTTGTCCGAGATTGGTGCTTGCGAAATACTGCATCACAATCAAGTTTTGTAATAGCAAATATATCGGCATAAGCACAAAAAGCTCTATCACCTAAAAGGACATCATTAGGTTTAAGAGAACTATATAGTTTTCTTGCTAATTTAATATCATGAGTATTCAAGACATCGATGCACAAAGCAACGGCGGCTCCGGTCACTAAACTAAATATCACACCAATTTTGGCAATTGGAAACCCACATCCGGGCTTTTGGCTGCATGGTTTACGGATATTCTTTTTGATTTTCTTGTGTGTCAGGCATGGAGACGGTCGAACAATCAATTACTTTTACATTCCGACCACACCATGATTTTTCTTGGATCACTTTCTCTTCTAGATTTTGCACCGAATCATTAAAAAGTTTCTCCAATAATCTTTCTGGTAGTCTTGCCCGTGCTTGGCAGTAAGCACTTGTATCTGTTGAGGGAATTTCTACTTCTGAATCCGCCAAATGTGCAATTATTTTACTCACAGCATTATGGCAAGTTTTGTCTATATCTAATACTTGAGATAAAAATGCCCATAAAGTTACCACTGGGTCAAATAACCTCTTTTTATATTTGATTTTTAGCTCAGATATTGCTTGTCTAATTGCAGCTGACGGCAGCAATTCTTTAAAAGGTAGCCCCAAACCCTGATTAAATTTATCCTTGAGGATTTGCACTCGTAATGTCATAGTATTAATTATGCTATTTACTTGCTCGTCTCAATGAAAGTATTTCATGAACGAGTCAGCTTTTTCTACCCCCAAAAATTTTTAGACAACTGTGCATTATTCTTTATAGGCGTTCGTCTTTGACGTTGCCGTAGGCATCGCCGGACTCATGCCATGACTGTGGGAATAGACTTTAAATCTGTATCCCTTATTGGGCATAGCGTTGAGCTTTTCTTAGTGCCATTCGCTACTGGGCCTTATCCAACATCAAGTTGGCAACCAGTAGGGCATCCTGCTCATCGTTCACCCAATTATATCCCCAATGGCACGGCTAAGTTATTGACCCTGTTTCATCCGCGCGATGGGATAGTTAGGGTTAAAGGAGTAGAACACTGCCCCAATAATGTCTTACACAGTTGGTTAATCGAGCAACTTGAAGAAATTGTCGCTGCTCTCCCAGAAGCTCAAGCTTCAGTTACAGTTGAGCAAAACCGACAACAATGGGAACTTTGGCGTAAAAGATTACAATATCGCTTTACTCTGCCTGATGAATTACCGCCTTTACGACTATTATTAGTCTGTGATAACTTAGCTGGGCATAAAACTCCCTCGTTTGTCTTGTGGTTGTGCACTCATGGCATTCTACCGCTGTATACCCCTTTAGGCGGTAGCTGGCTTAATATGGCTGAGTCGATTCAAAGAATCCTCAAGCATCGGGCCTTGGATGGAACTCACCCTACTTGGGTGCCAGAAATTATCGACTCCTTGGAAGCGGCTGCTCGTGCCTGGAATGCCAATCCCACTCCCTTTGAATGGGGAGGTAGACGTGCCGAAAGCAGAATTCGAGAAAAACAACATCGACTAGCTGGTTCGGGGGCTTATACCTGTCGTCCGGTTAAACGCATTAAGACCCTTCTTGAGCAATGGGACCATGCCACTTGACCCACTAGTTCACAAGAATATTTGATCGGCTTTATAATAATGATTATCATTTTCATAAAATTTCTATGTCACCTGAAAATTCCACTACTGACAAGCCGTTGAACCCCTTCCAACGTCCCCGTCGTCTACGTCGAACTGCAACACTGCGGCGGATGGTGCGGGAAACGACTCTGGTTGTGGATGACCTAATTTATCCGATGTTTGTCACCGAAGGTGAAGGGCAAAAAGTAGAAATTGCCTCCATGCCAGGATGTTACCGATATTCTCTAGATTTGTTACTGAAAGAAATAGCAGAAGTTTCGAGTTTGGGAATTAATGCGATCGCTCTTTTCCCCGTGATCCCCGAAAATAAATCTTTTCCCCGTGATCCCCGAAAATAAAAAAGACGACACAGGGAAAGAAAGTTACAACCCAGAGGGATTAGTACAGCAAACCGTCAAAGCTATTAAACAAGCAGTCCCAAATATTGTTGTCATCACCGATGTCGCCCTTGACCCCTTCACAACACATGGTCACGATGGTTTAGTCGATGAAAACGGCACTATCTTAAATGACCCGACAGTAGAAGTGTTAGTAAAAATGGCGCTTTCTCAAGCCGCAGCCGGAGCAGATTTTGTTGCTCCTTCCGACATGATGGATGGAAGAGTCGGCGCAATTCGTCAGGCGTTAGATACTGAAGGTTATATCAATGTGGGGATTTTGGCATACTCTGCTAAATACGCTTCTGCCTACTACGGCCCCTTTCGGGATGCTTTGGATTCCGCGCCGAAATTTGGTGACAAAAAGACCTATCAAATGGATGCAGCTAACGCCAGAGAAGCCATAAAAGAAGTAGAACTAGATATTGCTGAAGGTGCAGATATCGTTATGGTAAAACCTGCCCTCGCTTACCTAGATATTATTCAACAAATCCGCCAAACCACCCAGCTACCAATTGCAGCCTACAACGTCAGTGGCGAGTACGCCATGATTAAAGCCGCCGCTCAACTGGGTTGGATTGATGAAAAACAAGTAATTTTGGAAAGCTTAACCAGCATGAAACGCGCTGGTGCAGACTTAATTTTGACCTACTTTGCCAAAGAAGTAGCGTTGATGTTGCTTTAAATGTGGGAGTAGGGAGTAACTAATGACTATTGACTATTGACTAACGACTATTGACCAATGACCAAAAATATCGACTTGGCTATTGTTGGTGCAGGGCCTCATGCTCTGACCTTAACTACCCATCTGCTGCAAAAACGGCAGAAGATCCGGGGGAAATTCTCGGTATTTGACCCCAGTGGTATGTGGATGAGTCGCTGGAAGCAGCAATTTGCAGCTTTAGAAATTCCGCATTTGCGTTCTCCCGCAGTGCATCATCCAGACCCCAACCCCTTCGCTTTACGAAAATTTGCTGAATCTCGCTCTTATGAGTTATTTCCCCCCTATGATTTACCAGGGACGCAACTATTTGAGGATTTCTGTCAGGATGTGATTCGAGTTTGGCAGTTACAAGAGCAAGTTATTCCTTTAGCAGTCAAAAGTATTGAACCCTTACCTCATCATTTGCGTCCTCGCTTTTGCCTCTGCTTGCAAGATGGACAAGAAGTTATTGCACGGCGGGTAGTGTTGGCAACTAATAGCGCTCAAATTCAAATACCTGATTGGGTAAACCAGATTCAGACAGCCTACCCTCAAGATAGACTTTGCCACTCACAAACAATTGATTTACGAAAGTTGCATCTAATGGGTAAGAGAGTATTGATTGTAGGTGGTGGTTTAACGAGTGGACATTTGGCACTAGGTGCTACTGTTCGTGGTGCAAAGGTGCATTTGCTGATTCGGCGGCAGTTAGCCCAAAAGTTATTTGATGCAGAACCGGGTTGGTTAGGGCCAAAGTATCTCAAAGATTTTTTTGCTCAACCTGATTGGGAGCAACGTTTTACTATGATTCAGCAAGCTAGAAATGGTGGCTCTATGACAAGAGCGATCGCCACTCAACTACGGCGACAGGTACGCAATGGTAACATCAGAATTGACGAAAACTGCCAAGTCATCAAAGCCCAGTGGTTGGGTGAGCATTGGCATATAGAATGTAGCGACGGTAGCCAACATCAATTTGATTATATTTGGCTTTCTACTGGTACTAAATTTGATGTCACCACTGAACTTTTGTTAAAAGACATTCTCGCCGCATACCCCACTCCCATCATTAAAGGTTTACCAGTTTTAGATACTTGGCTGCGTTGGCCTGGCTGTGAATTGTCCATTATGGGAGGTCTAGCCGCCTTACAAGTAGGGCCTACAGCACGGAATTTATCAGGTGCAAGGATGGCTTGTGAGAAAATCGTTCCAGCGATTGTCAAGCCCAGTGTAGCTCTTTCCCACAGGTTCAGTGGACTACAAGCAAGTTGACCAAAAACGGGCGTTGCTGAACTGAAGTATGAAATTGAAAAATTCGCTTTTTCTTTCCTCTTACTCTGGAGCGCCTCTGCGTGAAATAAATTCATGCCCCTAATCAGCAACGCTCTATCTTTTTTCCATCCAGATTGCACCATCAAACTTTTTTTACGCTACTATGATAACGATTATCATTCTTTTAAAATATGGTCAGTTCCTTAACCCAGTCCCAGGACAACCTAACCCAGTACAACACTGAGAAACTGGTGCGGATTCGTCATACCTGCGCTCATATAATGGCAATGGCAGTGCAGAAGCTATTTCCAGGGACTAAAGTAGCAACTGGTCCAGTCACAGAAAACGGTTTTTACTACGACTTCGATTGTCCAGTCAGCATCACTCCCGATGACTTGAGTAAAATCGAAGACCAAATGCGGCGGATAATCAAAGCTAACCTCCCTATCATCCGCGAAGAGGTACAACGAGAAGAAATTCGCACCGAAATTGCCCAATTAAACGAATCTTACAAGTTAGAAATATTAGACCGTATTCCAGAAGGGGAGACAATTACCCGTTACTTTATTGGTAGTCCCGATACTGGTAAACCAGAATATTCATTGTTCATCACAGACATTCAACCAGCAAGTAACTATTGGTGGGACTTATGTGCATGGCCCTAAAATTGATATTAAAATTCAAGATGCGATAGGTCGTCTCTGGCAATGTTCGACTATTCAGGTAGATTTTAATTTACCAGAACGTTTTGATATGGAATATATTGCTGCTGATGGGAATCGCCAGCGACCAATTATGATTCACCGAGCTATTTTTGGCTCATTGGAACGCTTTTTTGGGATTTTAATTGAAAATTATTCTGGTGATTTTCCCCTATGGTTAGCACCAGTGCAACTGCGATTATTACCCGTTAGTGATGATTTTAGAGAATATGCAGAATCAGTAGCAATCTTATTTAAAAAAGCTGAAATTAGGATAGAAATAGACAGCAGTGGTGAGCGTTTAGGTAAGCAAATTCGCACAGCAGAGTTAGAAAAAATTCCTGTTGTTGCTGTGGTGGGTAAAAAAGAGGTAGAGAATCAAAACTTGAGTGTAAGAACTAGGCAATCTGGAGATTTGGGTGTACTAAATATGGATGACCTATTGCATCATTTAAGAGAGGCTATAATCTCCAAAATAGTCCTTTAAAGCACAGAGAGACAAAAGAAAAAATTCCTGACTAATGACTACTAAAATTTTGAAACTTAGGGAAGATTTAATTGATTATGACTCAACTAACAGCACCAACTTCAAACCCCAGTCTTGATATTCCTAAACAAGGAATGCCTGTTACCATTATCACAGGATTTTTAGGTAGTGGTAAAACTACACTACTAAATCAAATTCTCAAAAATAAACAAGATTTAAAAGTTGCCGTACTCGTGAATGAGTTTGGTGATATTAACATAGATAGCCAATTGCTAATTTCAGTAGACCAAGATATGGTCGAACTGACCAATGGATGTATTTGCTGCACAATCAATGATAATTTAGTTGATGCAGTTTATCGAGTTTTAGAACGAGAAGACCGTATTGATTATCTAGTTATTGAAACGACTGGTGTTGCTGACCCACTGCCAATTATCTTAACCTTTTTAGGTACAGAATTAAGGGATTTAACAAACCTTGACTCAATTTTAACTGTGGTGGATGCTGAGGCATTTAATGAAGAACACTTCCATAGTGAAGCTGCTTTAAAACAGATTACCTATGGAGACATTATTCTTCTAAATAAAACAGACCTCGTGACTCCAGAAAAACTAGAAGATGTAGAAAATTGCATTCATGATATGAAAATTGGTGCAAAAATTCTGCACACAAAACATGGGGAGGTGGCGTTACCATTAGTTTTAGGTGTGGGATTAACTCCAATAGATGAGTATACTGCCAATGATGCAGAAGATACTCACGAACATGAACACCATCATCATGACCATGACCACGACCACCATCACGAACATCACTCACATCATTTAGAAAATGATGGATTTGTTTCAATTTCTTTTCAAAGCGATAGACCATTTGATGTTGATAAATTTGAAAACTTTCTCACCGAAGAAATGCCACAGGATGTATTTCGAGCTAAGGGCATTTTGTGGTTTAGTGATAGTGAGTTACGCCATGTTTTTCAACTGAGTGGGCCTCGCTATAGTTTACACGCTGACGAATGGCAGACTCCACCTAAAAATCAAGCAGTTTTTATTGGTAGAAAGTTAGATATTAACCAAATTTACTTAAAACTTAATGAATGTTTGGTATAGTTAAGTAATGTTAAGTAACTGCTTAGTTTAGTTAATAGTTCATGAATAACTATTAACTAATTTATTAATCTACACCAATCAAACAGAGAAAATGACTCTATCGATTCGTCCTGATATAAATTCTGCTGCTCAAGTGGTTTCATCTTTATCTACTCAGCATTTACCAACTGTCACAGAAGCAGAAATGGTGCAGGCTGTACGTACTTTGCTGATTGGATTAGGAGAAAATCCTGATAGAGAAGGGTTAATAGATACTCCTAAGCGAGTTGTCAAAGCTTTGCAGTTTCTCACGAAGGGATATCATGAATCTTTGGATGAACTGTTAAATGGGGCAATATTTACAGAAGATGCCAATGAAATGGTGTTAATTCGTGACATCGATATTTTCAGTTCTTGCGAACATCATATCTTACCGATTATTGGTCGCGCTCATGTTGCCTATATTCCTAATGGCAAGGTGATAGGATTATCTAAAATTGCCCGCATTTGTGAAATGTATGCCCGACGTTTACAAGTGCAAGAGCGTCTCACCCTACAAATTGCTGATGCGCTGCAAGGTTTACTCAAACCTCAAGGGGTAGCAGTGGTAATAGAAGCAACTCACATGTGTATGGTGATGCGCGGCGTGCAAAAACCTGGTTCTTGGACTGTAACTAGTGCAATGCGTGGTGTGTTTTCAGAAGATGCGCGGACTCGTGAGGAGTTTATGAATTTAGTGCGACACAATGCTAATTTTCACTCTTGAGTTTCGGCTAGAGTAGATGTTTATTTATCATCTGCTATGTAGAGACGGGGATTTTCTGGTCTCTACGTTCTTAATTTAGTAATTTTATTTATTAGTTATGGTTTTAGCTGTAGAAATGATTGAATTTTTGAAGTTTAACAAGCAAGGTTTAATTCCTGTCATAGCGCAAGATTACCGCGATGGAACTGTTTTGATGATGGCTTGGATGAACTCGGAATCAATTCAAAAAACATTATCCACAGGTGAAGCTCATTATTGGAGTCGTTCGCGTTCCCAATTATGGCATAAAGGCGCAACATCTGGACATATTCAAAAAGTAAAAGAGCTTTTTTACGACTGTGACGGAGATACCATCTTGCTAAAAGTTGAGCAAATTGGTGATATTGCTTGTCACACTGGCGCGAGAAGTTGTTTTTTTAATGCTGTGCAAATTTATCCTCAATCTTAATTTTTGAATTTATTATGATTCTGACAATTTACAACACCCTCACCCGTCGCAAAGAACCTTTTTATCCGCAAGAACCAGGGAAGGTAAAAATGTATTGCTGTGGTGTCACGGTGTACGACTATTGTCATTTGGGTCATGGACGTTCTTACACTGTTTGGGATGTAGTGCGCCGTTATTTACAGTGGCGGGGTTATGAAGTCCAATATGTGCAGAACTTTACTGATATTGATGATAAGATTCTTAACCGAGCTAATGCAGAAGGAACTTCCATGCAAGAGGTTTCTGAGCGATACATTCAGGCTTATTTTGAGG
>JAJPJF010000265.1 GCA_021324415.1 Nostocales cyanobacterium Centralia_MAG_434 | reverse complement strand
TGTCCTCCCTGTCCTCCCTGTCCTCCCTGTCCTCCCTGTCCTCCCTGTCCTCCCTGTCCTCCCTGTCCTCCCTGTCCTCCCTGTCCTCCCTGTCCTCCTTGTTGAACTTCTGAAATAAAGGACAAATGACTAACGCCAAATGACTAATAATAGAGATATCGAAAAAGTGGGATAGGACAACAATCAATCTATGGCACTAATTACCACTGGCAATGCTTTTATCCGCGATCTGGCAAAATTCGGCGCTCTTGGTGTTTATGTACCTCTAGAAGGAGGTTTTGAAGGTCGATATAGACGCCGACTACGTGCAACAGGCTATGTGACTCTCAACATTACCGCTAAGGGATTGGGAGACGTTGCTGCTTATCTCACGCAAGTTCATGGAGTCAGACCTCCTCACTTGGGTAAAAAAAGTACTGAGAGTGGCGCTGCAGTAGGATACAGGTACTATGTACCACCGATAGTTAACTATCAATTAGAAGTGCTACCACCTAAAGCCAAAGGACTTGTATTGTGGATAATTGAAGGGCATCTTCTTTCGGCTCAAGAGGTTGATTTTTTAGCAACTCTGCCTGAGCTAGAGCCACGAGTCAAAGTGGTTATTGAAAGGGGTGGCGATCGCGTCTTCCGTTGGACACCATTACAAAAGACTCTGTTGGCTAGTTAACGGCATACGAGGATAAGAAAAGGGGGCTGCTAACCGGAGAAAGTCCCTTTTCATCAATCCATATGAACACCGCTCAAACTAGTTCAGTATACTGAGACAGTTTGAGCGGCGAAAACAATAAATATTCTGAAGTACTAAGGTTTTAAAGATCTATTAAAAGGTTAAAAGATAAGTTAAATCAAATTCTCGCGTAATACTGATGCGATAAGAATCAGTAGATGCTTCCAGAAATTCGTAATTATAGCCACCTACAATTTGTGTTACTGGTCGCTTCAATGGTTTCTCGAATTGATACCACTCACGGTTACTCCATTCGAGAATAGCTGCATCAATGTCGTTCTGAAGTTCAGACGCCAACAGTAATATTTCAAATGTGTCTTTGCTACTTCCAGTAATTAGGAATCTTAGAGAAATTAACTGAGTGATTAAAGGTCTAGGTTCGTTTGCTGCAACAGTGTTACAGACACCAAATGTTAATTCATAAGGAGCAACTTGCAGATCAATCTGCTGCTTCAAAGACTGTTCAATTGCTTGGAGACGATCATCTAGGTGTGGTAATAGTCCTAGTTTAGGATCAGTCAACAGTTGACGGATATTAGAAATTTGTGTCATAAAAAGTGCAATATTTTTAAGAACCCATAGCCTTGTAGCAGCTGGGGAGTTTTGCGAAATTCAATTAGATAGCTTTCTGCAACGTAACATGCCGTGTTGACAAAGTTATGTTAAGATTTTTTAACGTATCTTAAAGTAAATCGATGAGGATACCTGCAAACTGTTTTTTGTTCTTTCTAGCCTAGACATAATTATTTTAGCTAGCTTCGCAATCAGCCTCCGAGCTAGCCTAAAGGAGTTGGGTGAAGAACATTGAAAGATTAAGTTGCACACAAATAGCGTCAACAATCGTCATACTGAAAGAGAAAGAGCAGTTAAAACTACTCTCGCCCAAACAAGCCTGAAGTTGAGCAAGCGAAAATGAGACGTAAATTTGCCAGTAGATCGGTTCCGAATAATTCTAAACCTTCTGCTTTTCAATCCTCTTTGTTTAATTTCACCACTATGGCCATTTTAGGGGGGGTGTTGATTTTAGGCATTGGGATTGGCATTGCTTTTAGTTCTACAGCCACGTTTACCCCATCTAATGTGGCTTCTCGTGAATATATTGATACCAAAGCACCAAACCCTGAAATTTGTGTGCAGTATGGAGCCAGCGCTGTGGTGATGGACGCCAGACTTTTCGTAACATTCAACCCCTTCAACGTTTATGTTGCTCAGCCCAATATGCGTCCTGGATGCGTCTTACGCCAGAATAACTGGGCAATTCTAGAACAACGAAAACTCGTAACATCAGAACAAGAGAAAGAATGTAAAAATCGCCTCAATACCTTTGGTTATACAGGTGATCTAAATGGTGATAAACCTGATATTAGGTGTATTTATCAGAACGAAGCTGCTCAGAACTTCTTTATCAATCAACCAGGAGCAATTGCTCCCAATCAAGAAACACAAAGATTCTAGAAGACATTCAATGATTAATAAATGGTTGATAAGGGGTCAATAGTTAATGAATGATTCAACTATTGACTCTTAACTAGTTTGTGGAATTGGGAAGAGGTTGACCAAAATTGATCACCTTAGACTCAGAAGAGCTAGGTGTATTACTAGGAATAGTTGGAACTGGAAAATTTGGTGCAGACATAGAAGGGGTATTGCTAGAATTTCCCGGCTGATTTGAGAAACTAGCAGGGGGAAGAAGAGAACTAGCAGGTAATTTAGAGGTAGGTGCCTCAGAGGAAGTGTCACGGGAGAGGGGAGGTACGCTAACAAAGGGTAACTGTTGGTTGTTAGAGTTCGTTGAGGGTAGGCTTGTCAGTGGAGGCGGTACACTGAAGTTTGGTGATTGTTGAGAATTAGATAGACCTGTACTTGACGGTTGGCTATTTGGTGGTTGTGGAGAGGTAGACAAACCTGTGCTTAATGGATGGCTATTTGGTGGTTGTGGAGGCTGAGACAGACCTGTACTCAACGGTTTAGTATTGGGAGGTTGGGGGGCGATAGTTGTGGACTGAGGATTGGTGGATTTAGGTGGATAGTCTCTTGATGGTGAAGGGCTACGATAACTAGTAATCAAAGGACGCAACACCCAATGAGTAGGATTATTTGAGGAAACAGGTTGCAGTTGTACTTGTTTAGGATCTAAAAAAGTCCCAGGTGCTAAATCCATAACAATACGAGTCACACCTGTTTTTAGTTGGGCAACACGAACACTTTGAATAGTACCAGAGTAATTTTCTCTAGTAGAAACATGACCTAACTTTGTATCAGGCAAATCTACAACAATGCGTGATGGTTGAGTTAAGTAGAAATAATGGGGTTTCGAGGCTGCTGAAAGAGTCATCTCTAGTTGTAAAGCCTTTGGGGAAAAGCGCCAATCTTCCAACTTCGCTAATGGCTTGACAGTGCTAGTTAAAGTTTTGTTGAGTCTTTGTGTGGCTGGTAAGCGTTGTACATTCCTTTTGATGACTACAGGCTGAGTAGCAGTGCTGACAGCTTCAAGAGCAGTTGAGGTAAAAAAGCTTACCAAAATCATCCCAGCTAACTGTTTGTAGCATAAATCCTTGTTCATCTTCATCGTTTTCACTCCTCTGCTTGACATGGCAATTCATTAATCAGCCATATTTTGATGTTTTTTACTCTTTCACATTCTGGACTTTTTGTGGTGTTGCGGTAAACGCAATGCTTTTGTCAGTACCATCTAAATTAATTTGACCAGTAAAATGCTCTTTATTAAAAAGTTGAATTTGCGTGTTGACTAAGTTGGAAGAATTATTCTGAAGATGAGTATTTGCTTGTGCTTGAGAATTTGAACTATTACATAGAATGGTTTTAGGAACTTTTCCAGTTAAACTCAATTGCTGGTTCTCAAGTTTGCCTGTAAGAGTTGGTTTGGATGTATTTGTCTTCGCAGCTTTTTCCTTAGAATTAACTGGCAACAACAAGCCATTGACATAAATTCCCGACTGTTGAACATCTAAAATCAAATCATCTGATTTCTCACAAATAGGCAAACTTTTACTGAGCACGAGTTTATAGCGCCCATTAATAGCAGGAGGAGCTTTAAGATTACTCTCACCGTAAGCAGTGACAACTTTAAATAACAGTAGGACTGAAGCTATTGTTACTCCATAAAAGACTAATGTTTTGATTTTAAGTTGATGCATCATAGAGTTGTGTTTATGAATTATTAATTACTTAATAGTTATTGGTTAATTGTTAGTTGTTAGTTGTCAGTTGTCAAAAATCACTCCTAACTCCTAACACCTACAGGGCTAGCGCGTCTCAAACCCTATTGACAGGCAGATTATGGCAGAGAGTCTGAGTTTGGCAAAGCCGCCGCCAATACAGAAACCATGTACTGATCGTTCATAGCAGCTCGTCGTGAATAGGGGCGAATACTGCGGCGAAAAGATGATTCTCGCTCTAAGGAATTGAGGGCAATGCGACGTAGTAAAGCAAAGTTTTGTGGGCTGTGTAGAGAACGAATTCGAGATTCATCTTCATGAAAAGTGACATAAGCATGTCCAATGAACAGAATTTTCAATTCCCCAGTGTTGTCGAATTGCGCTACCAATCTTGTTAGCATCACTAGTGAGACTAGTGATGTAAAACTGCACCTCCAAGGTAGTTTTATTCCAATACTGAATTGAACGTATTACCATTATCACTGTCGTTAGTCCTGCCCAATCATCTTGTTCGTAAAGTGCCGGAAGGTGTGAAACTGGCACAGTATAAACTTTTCGATTTTCGATTCTATGGTGTCCTTTTTCTACTCGTTGACTAATATTTACGTCAATATCTTTAAAGCCAAGAGATAGGGAAGTTTCAAACCAATTCTTCACTTGTTGGTGCAGTGTAGGATGATTATCTTTGAGGCTCAAAACATAATCAGCTTCGGCTTCTATAATTTTTTTGGCAATCGATTTCTGTGTACCCATTGCATCAATAGTTATGATGCAACCAGATAAGTCTAGCATTTCTAAGAGTGCCGGAATTGCTGTGATTTCATTCGATTTATCACTAACCTTCGTTTGTCCCAAGACCAAACGGTGTTCATTTGACCAGGCACTGACCGTGTGCAAAGCTTTTAGCTGAGATGATCTGTCATATGACCCTCTGTGATTTTTGCCATCGATGGCGACTACTTCTACTCCCAACTTTTCCACCAGCGATTGCACCCACTGCCGAAAACATTGCTCAAATTCTTTGGGGCTAATTTTCTCAAACACTCTTCTAAAGGTATCTGGACTGGGTATTCCTTCTGGTAATTCTAAAAATGTCTCTAGCCACTCTTTTTTATTGAGTCCATACTCCTCAATATCTTCCCAACCTTGAGCGCCTGCAATTACTGCCAAAATGGAAATGGTGATGATATCAGTAAGTAAATGCCATCTCGTCCTTTCTACTCTTGGGTCTTTTACTTCTGTAAAATATTCTTGAAATTTACTGATAATGTCAAAGCTATCTACGCAGGGTGTAAAAGATGTTTCAGTTTTACTTTTCTTTTCAAATCCTGTTGGCATAATCAGAAAGGTTGTCGCTAGATCGATTACTATACTTTCGCAGAAATTGAGGAAGAAATTAAACCGGATGAGCTAACTATAATCATTACTATTGGTTCCGTTTGAACATCAGTCACCCGTGTATTACACCGCAAACTTAACCTGAATAGAGCTTTAAAACCATGTATTACACGGAGAAACCTTGTTCCTCTTCTCCCGTGTAATACACCGTCAGTTAAAAGTTCTCTCCGAGTATTACACGGTATCAACATGCACGCATTTGGCGCTCGGTTGGTTTAGTCTTACTACGGAATCGCTTTAACCCTAAATTATCAAGACAACATAGATATTATCAGTCTTGCGATGTCCCTATTAATTAGCGTAGGCGTAGCCCATCGCAGGCATCGCCTGAAAATTTCCTACTTTGTGAATAGCACACTTTTGGCTATTTTGTCAATGCCTAAATCCTATAATTGTTCCCTTCAGCATAGCTCTCTTTATTTGGTCAAAACAATTCGCTCATTTGCACGATGGTCAGCTAAGTCCTTTTGTCAATAGGGTTTGAGGCGCGCTAGCCCTGCTAACACCTAACTCTCATTGTTAGCTTCTGATTTCGGTCTTTTGAAGTCTATAGTCAGCAAGTACTGAGTCAAGGTGAGAGGTGACTTGATTGTAACGACGGGTAATCAGTAATGAAGAGCGACACTGAATGGCTAGTTCGTCTGTATATCTTCCTAAGGTTTGTCTCTCAATACCCCAAGCACGGCTAGTTCCAGCAATAGTGAGGTCAACAGTTGCTGAAGCAGCTACTACGACCTGCATTGGCTCAACGGCTTCGACAGTTCTGATTTCAATACGATCGCGTACATTTTGAGGCAATTGCTCGATCATGTTCCGCAACTCATAGCTGATTTCATTTTGTACTTGATCGTCTTCCACGACCTGTAAAATCATCAAGCTACAGGTATCACCATTGAAGAGTAACCTAAAAGCAAGTGCGAGTGCTAAGTCATCATGAATATTTGCAGAGTAAGGAACTAACAAGCGTTCTGAACGAACTTCTCCTCGCTCTATGAACACTGCCACATCTACTGGTGCTGTAGAGAGAATTTGACCCACTCGTCCACCTAAACGATTGTTACTAAAAGCTGGACGATGCCATCCCATAATAATCAAATCTATTGGCTCGAGTACGGCAATCTCTGCTGTTGTCCGTGCAACATTATTCGATACGCGAATGATTGGATGTACGTGGGAACGTATTGTCGGTGGTTCCAACCGTGAAATTAATTCTTCTAGTTGATCGCGACGCTGTGTGATTAATCTATCTGCTTCTAGTGGGGTACTGTCAAAAACATAGTCTTCTTCAAATTCAATTAAGCTAAGGGGATGAACAGCTGCAGGTTGTCGGGGATTGATAGCGATCGCACATGCCAACTGCATCAGCCCTTTTTGGGTGATAGGATTAGCCACTGGTACCAAAATTCGGTAAACACGATTTTGAAGATCGCTTTTGTTGGTAGTGGAATCTGGTGCTGTTTCTTCTTCCTCCTCGGATCTAACAACATCTAACCTGATCTGCTGTTTTGGGTATGTCCACTCTAAAAGTGGCGAGGTCATAAATGTTGTGACCAACGCCATAATCACCAACATGGTAAATAATAAAGGTGAGATGACTCCCAAGCTCAGACCAATGTTTAGCACTATCAGCTCTGTCAAGCCTCGTGTGTTCATCAACCAACCAAGTGCTGATGCTTCCTGACTGTTGATACCACTTACACGAGCGGCTACATAAGTACCAATATACTTTCCTGCGATCGCCACCAATAGCACAGCTAAACAGAGTAACCACAAGGTAGGATTGTTGAGCAAACCAATCTGTGTGCGTAAACCACTGTAGGCGAAGAAAACTGGTAGCAGGAATATCAGTACAAAATCCTCAGTTTTGACCGCTAACTCCCTCACCAATCCAGCATTTTTTG
>JAJPJF010000062.1 GCA_021324415.1 Nostocales cyanobacterium Centralia_MAG_434 | reverse complement strand
AATTGTTTGTGCTTCGGTTGGTTGCCCTTTACTACGAAAAGGAGCATACTTTCCTAAACAAATTATTAAGCAGTTGGATGAAGATGCTCGTCGCTTTATCAACAACCCTGAAAAAGTTCGTTATGACTCAGAGAGTCAAACGCTTTACTGTAGCAAAATCTTTAAGTGGTATCGTCAGGACTTTCTTAAGGTTGCCTCTTCGATACCAGAATATATAAGCTCTTATTTGGAAACAGATCTGCCCATGAGCGCCTCAACACCGATTTCCTATCTTTACTATGACTGGAGCCTCAATCAGCGAATATCTTGATAAAATCGTTTGAGATAATTTGCATCAACGCCAATACCCCATAATATTCCAATGTAGAGGTAAATCGCAGTTGCTTTCCAGCTACCCCATTTTGCTACACGGCGATCTGAGCTTTGAACAATACGGTTCACCTGATAAATACGTCCTTTTTTAACTAATCTCAGGCATAAATCTCCATCCTCCATAATTGGTAATGCCTCATCAAATCCGTTGCAATCCCAAAAGTCAGTCCGACGACAGAACATCACCTGATCTCCAAACAACAGACGCAATCCTTTAATAAATAGGTGAGGTTTAAATAGCAGAGGTGCATAGTAGGTTTTTAAAAAATTATGTATAGAAATGCCCCAGCGAGTCGTTTGAGTTCCTGTCATCACAGAAATAAACCCCCCACAGGCAATATTTGGCTTTTTCAGGGTTTGTTCAATAATGGTGATTAGGTCATCTGGTACCCAAGTGTCTGCATGAAGAAAGCAAAGAATATCTCCAGTGGCAAATGATGCTCCATGGTTCATCTGAATAGAACGTCCACAATGCTGACATGAGAGGACTTTTACACCTACTGTCTGATTAAATGACTCCAAACCTTGCTTGACAAAAGCCACTGTCTCATCTTTACTACCACCATCTACCACTATCACTTCTTTGGCGGGTGGATTAAGTAAAGTCAATTGACGCAATGTCCGCTTTATATTACCTGCTTCATTGAGAGTAGGAATGACAATTGAAACTTGAGGCATAAGGAGGTGGGTGAGAAGAAAGAGTTATTTGTTAAAGTTGGGCATGGGAAATTTGGATAAAATAAGCTTTCAGCTAAGATAACCTTGGGTCTAAAGCATCTCTTAAACCATCACCTATATAGTTAATACTAAGTACCGTAAGAAATATTGCTGTCCCAGGGAAAAGAACCATGTGGGGAGCAAATTCCAAAAAATTCTGTCCATCGTAGAGCATACGACCCCAAGTTGGTATGTCTGGTGGAAACCCGAGACCGAAAAAGCTGAGAGTAGATTCGGTAATGATTGCATTACTAACTGACAGCGTAGCAGCTACCAATACGGGACTAATGACATTGGGTAGAATGTGAGTCCAAATCAGACGTTGAGGACTCGCACCCAGCGCTCGTGCTGCTGTGACAAATTCCATTTCGCGTACTGTCAAAAAACCAGATCTGACCAGTCTGGCAACAACCATCCAGTTGAGTCCACCAATGATCAAAACTATCAAAATAAATATACCTAGCTCTTGACCGACCATCGCTTTAATCGCATCACGAAATAAAAATATAATCAGTAGTAACAATGGTAGTCGTGGTAAAGCAAGACACAAGTCAGTGAAGCGCATCAAAATTGTGTCCAATAAGCCACCATAAAAGCCAGCAATTGCACCAATAAAAATACCCAGCAAGATCGCAACCAACATGGCAAAAATTCCTACTGCGATCGATATCCTTCCACCATATAACATTCTTGCCAATATATCCTGACCCAGGTCGTTTGTACCAAATGGATGTTCCAAGCTTGGAGGATGTCCGGATTGAGCAAAGTCAATTTGGCTAATGGGGATGGTATATATGAATGGACCAACGAGGACGCTTAAGACTATTATCAGTAACACTACGGTACCGAACAGTGCCTGACGGTTGCGCCGAAACTTATACCATGCTTCTTGTCCTATTGTTCCTTGCCCAGGAGGAATATACTCTACTGTGGAAGAAACTAAAGTCTGATTGAGCGATCGCTTGAACATATATTTTTTGTATTTACATTAATTTACCAAAAACGTTTGTTGGTCAACGGCTTCTACCGATGGGTGTTGACATATTTGACTCGAGGATCTAGTAAAGCATAGAGAGCATCTGCAATCAGATTAAAAACCACAATCAAAATTGCATAAATACAAGTGATTGCCATAACGACTGGTGTATCGTTGCGATTGATAGATTCAATTAATAGAGCGCCAATCCCAGGAACACGGAAAACTTGTTCTGTAACCAAAGCTCCTGTAAAAATATTAGGAATATCTAACGCCACAAGTGTAACTACAGGAATTAATGCATTCCGTAATACGTGACGTTTAATGACAACAAACGCAGGTAATCCCTTAGCATAAGCAGTACGTACATAGTCTTGATTAAGTTTCTCTAAGACTTCTGAGCGTACAAAGCGCATCAGCAATGCTGTCTGCAAAAGTGTAAGCACACAGACAGGCATAACTGACTGTTTAATCTGCGCGAGCAAACTTTGCCAATCAGTAACTTGCAGACTGCTATTATAAATAAAAGGTAACCACCCTAACTGTACACTGAAAATAATAATAAAGAGTAATCCAGTAAAAAATGTTGGTAGAGAAAATCCTAAAAACACGACAGTTGTTACAATTGTGTCAATAATTGAATTACGTTTGAGAGCAGAAATCACTCCTAAAGGAATAGCCAGCAGTGCACCGAGAACATAGGCAGAGCCAACGATCCATAATGTTGTTGGTATCCGTTGGAGAATCAACTCAATAACCGGAGTCCGGCTGGTAAAAGAGTAACCCATGTCTCCCCTCACAAAAGACATAAACCACTTAATGTAGCGAATGTATATTGGTTGGTCTAATCCGAATGACTTTCTGATATTCTCTCGAACTTCTGCTGTGATAGAGGGGTTGAGTGCAAACTCACCCATTGGATCGCCAGGTGCCAATGCAAGGATTGCAAACACAACAATGCTGATGGCAATCACTGTAGGAATAAATGTTAACAGACGATAAACCAAGTATTTGGCCATATTACTACCTTTATAAAAAACCTACATCTATAACGGCTCCCCAAGTGGGGCAACTGCTGTCATAGACGGAAAACAAGAGAGCTAACATCCCAAAACGCATAGCCGGCTTTATTTTCAGCGACTTAACTTAGTCCAAGATCTAAGATTAGCCATCCACAACAATTACAGTCAACAATACTTAGTAACTACGATAAGCCGATAAATTTATAGTATATTGTTTTGATGTAGAACAAAATCATCATAAAAACCTTAAGCAGCAAAACTCTCGCTAAAGCTTTTGATGATTGTGCTTGTTAAAAACCAATGTTTGGAAGTTAAGGTGGCAACAAATTCACCTGTGAAATTAGGCATCAATTTCATAGGGTTTCAACCATCTTGACGGAATTAACATTGCCCATCTTACGTTTCTATGAGATTTTACTCACTATGCCCCCAATAAATGCTATAAATACTACATTTAAATCTCAATATCTTAAAATCCTGCGTCACTTTACCCTGCTGCTCGTACCAGGATTGTTAAGCATCACAACTTCGCTGACATTAGTCAGTTGTACACAAGAAAGTCAAAATGCGGAAAGCCAACCTTCCGCCAGTGATGTTTCACAGACAAAGACATCTAACATCAAAACTAAAGTGCTCCACATGGGGTATCAACAAGCTGGCGATCTTGTCAGAATAACAAAAGTACTGGAAAAGCGTCTGGAACCCTTAGGTGTCAAGGTGGAATGGTCACAATTTGCCCAAGGTCCACAGCTAATGGAAGCTATGAATGTTGGCAAAATAGATTTGGGTTCCGTTGGAGAAACTCCACCCATCTTTGCTCAAGCAGCTGGCGCTCAGATTGTTTATGTTGTTGGTACACGACGTACTGAAAAAACTGGCAGGGGAAGTGCGATCGTAGTCCCGCCAAATTCTCCTATTAAAAGTATCAAAGACCTCAAAGGACAAAAAGTAGTTTTCCAAAAAGGTTCTGCGTCTCACTATTTGATTCTCAGAGCCTTAGAAGATGCAGGTTTGAAATATAGTGATATTAAAGTTCTAAGCATACCCACAGTGGAATCAACAGCTACATTTCTGCAAGGAAAAATACCCGTTTGGGTCACTAGCGATCCCTATTTTGCTTTGGCTGAGAAAGCAGGTAAAGTGAGGGTTCTCAAAACTGCTCAAGGACTTGACACGCCAGGCGGATACTATGTTGGTGCAAAGCAGTTTGCTATTGACAATCCTGATTTGTTGAGGATTGTCATCGAAGAGATTGATAAAATTCAACGTTGGGCTGAGGCACATCCTCAAGAGACAGCAAAGCTCATTGTACCGTATCAAAAACTCCTACCGGATGTGATGGAAGTGGTAGTCAAACGTCGCAGCTATGGATTGAGAGGCATTTCTCCTGATTTGATCAAAGATCAACAGCGAGTTGCAGATTATTTTTATAAAAACGGCGTACTTCCCAAACCTATTAATGTTCAAGAAGCTATGCTAACACCAGAACAATATGCAGCAATTACTCCAACAACAATCAGTCAAAAATAAGTACAAGCTTTTTGACAATTCAGGTATTTTTTATTTCTTCAGGCGTAACTGTAGACCAAAATTCTGCCTATTGAGTGAACTAGAAATAGCTAGCTAGAGAAGGAGGGTACTTTGCAAACAAAATGACACCATAGAGTCAAGTGCAGCAAAGCTCGTCTCTGATTTTTTGGACTTTTTTGTTTTATCCAAACAACAATTGGAACCTGCAACAAACACATTCATTCTGTACTTTTGACTCTAAATCTAGCTCTGTTTAGAGCTTGGGTTGCATTTAGTTTGTTCACTCACACACAAAATTGTACTATGAAACCTATACTTCTTGGCAGCTTATCCTTATTGCTGATGTCTGCCGTGACTGCGCCTGCCTTTGGAAGCGACAAAACAGCAATTAATCCCGCAGTCATAAATAGCACATCATCTAAGATTTCCCGGATAGAACCTTTTGATCTGATTAACCTAGCTTATCGAGGTTATTTTAAAGACCAAGGTATTCCCGGTTATAGTAGGTTTATTCTAGCTTGTAAAGCACAACAAGTCAGTGCTCAAGATATAGTTCAGAGTGCAGTTATTGACAGAAAATTGCCGTCACAGGTTCTGAATAACAAAGACTACGTAGATGCGGTTAGGAATCAACTAGATGAATTTATAAGAAGCTCAAATAGAATTTAAGAGGTCGTTGAGAATCGACGATTATTGTTAGGGTTGGGCATGGGGCATAAAGCATAAGGTAAATGGCTTGAATTCCACTGACTTACTTAGAAGCCTCTTAGCAACTAATAGATGTTGCTGCTGGTCAATCTTGTAATGCTCCTAGCTCGCGAATTTTGGGCCAAATTGCAGCTACCGCAATGACTACAATAATGGTGCCAATTCCACCACCCACTACAGAAGTGACTGGACCAAACAAAGCTGCAGTCAACCCTGATTCAAAGCCGCCTAACTCATTCGAGGCACTAATAAAGACACTATTGATGGCAGCAACTCGACCGCGCAAGTCGTTGGGAGTTCGGATCTGAACTAAGGTATGGCGAATAACAACGCTAATGCTATCTAGTGCGCCACTTAATGTCAGCATTAGTAATGATAGCCAAAACCAACGAGAGAGTCCAAAAACAATGGTGACAACACCAAAACCTACTACAGACCAAAGTAAGGCTGGTCCGGCTTGACGTAATGGAGGCAAATGTGCGAGAGCTACTGCCATAATGAGTGCGCCAATTGAGGGGGCAGCTTGTAAATACCCCAACTCTACTGGACCGACATGCAAAATATCTTTAGCAAATATGGGCAATAATGCCACTGATCCCCCTAGTAATACAGCAAACATATCCAGGGTAATTGCCGCTAAGATAATCTGATTCTGCCAGACAAACTGAGCACCAGCTGATAATGCTTTGAGTGATATTGGTTCTTTTGAGAGGGTTGCATGCTGCACTTTGATTGCTACTGTTAAAGTAAAGCACAGTATAGCCATGATTGCTGCTAGTACATATACCCCCGTAGCACCACCAAATGCAGCGATCGCAAAACCTCCCAAGGCTGGACCAACAACTGACGCTAACTGAAAGCTACTACTATTCCAAGTGGCAGCATTGGTAAAGGCACTAACAGGTATTAACTGCCACATAAGAGCATCGCTAGCAGGCTTAGAGAATGCTTTAGCCACACCTATGAATAGCAAACAAGCAAAAAATAGAACAATTGTACCTTTACTAAAAGACAGCACTGCTAAAGCCAGAGAGCAAAGAGCTAAAAGCATGATGGAGAGTAGCATGGTGCGTTTGCGATCGCTGCGATCCGCCACATGTCCTGCAATCAATGTGAGAGCAATCATTGGTAAGACTTGGGCCAAACCCACCCCACCTAGAACCATAGCAGAACCTGTACGATCATAAAGTTCCCAACCAATAGCTACCGTCTGCATTTGCAATCCTGTGAATAGGAGAGTACGACCAATCGTAAATAGTCGATAGTCTCGAAATCTTAAGGCTGCAAAGGGATCGTGTTGTGCAACCTTAGCGCTGTTAAGAGTGGAATTCCGTTTGTCCAAAGACATCTTGAAGTAGATTTAAACTTTCTACAATTTGTGATATTTGTCCTGGTGTCAGACCGTTTAAAAGGTCGGCAATATGAGTGCGAGTTTTCTCTTGAGATTGATTTAACAATTGCGTTCCTTCTTTAGTTAAGTTGAGAGCTAACCGCCGCCGCTCTTGAGGATGATCAGTGCGTTGCACCAAATTGCGTTGTACTAGTCGCTCTATCGTTATTGATGCAGTAGCACAAGTAACACCGAGATGCTCTGCCAGATCTGATAAACAGGTTTCCGGATTGCGATTAATAAACGCTAACGCCCGTAGTTGAGGCAAAGATATACACTCAGTACTATGAGTACGCATATCTGCTCGGACAAATCGCACGACTAATGGAATTGTTTCCATAACTTTAGCAGCACATTCTCGAGAAGATTTATCTAAACTCATGCAACCATGTTTCTCCTAAATACATTGCCATCAGTGAATAAACTAGATTTCAGTTTTCCACAGATGATGGTATAGCTTATCAATGTAATGGGAGATTGCACAGTCCTTAATTAACCTCTCAAGCTTGGGCTAGAGTTATTGACTTGCATCCTAACGCGTACAGCTTCAACCTCAACCGAACTGGCTGAAGAACTGGTATGGAAATCATGACTCTCAACGTCAGAAAAAAACCATAAATCCTAAATGAAGTACGAACATAGGTCAAGACAAGATAAAACAGAAATTATTTTGACAATCTAATTATTAGCTTCTCATATATTTGAGAAAAGTCAAGACTTTAGGGCGAGGTAGGGAGTTAGGAGTTAAGAGTCAGGAGTTAAGAGTTAGAAATGGGGAATCATTATAAAGCCTGCCCCTGTGCTCCCCTTGTCCTCCTTGTCCTCCTTGTCCTCCTTGTCCTCCTTGTCCCCCTTGTCCCCCTTTTCCCCCTTTTCCCCCTATTCCCCCCTTTCCCCCTTCCCCCTTCCCTTTTCCCACCCCTTCCACCCAGCCTACATTTTTTTTCTTTTTTTTTTTTTTTTTTTCTTATAAAACCATTTTTTCCATTTTCTTTTT
>JAJPJF010000154.1 GCA_021324415.1 Nostocales cyanobacterium Centralia_MAG_434 | reverse complement strand
TTGCCAGACGGATGCTTCTAAAGTATCAGTTCGGACTTGGGTATTGTGACAAACCCGATGACCGCCAAAACGATAAGCGTCAGTACCAATACATCGATAATAAGCATAGTCACGATTTTTGCCCTTAGCTGCTTTGTTACTAATGGCTTTACCATAGTATGCATAACCACAGAGCTTGCAGGTAACTAAACCCTGTAATAAATATCTTGCACCACGCCCTCCCAATTCGAGAACGGCGTTGATTTTCCTGCAATTGCAACTGTACAGCCTCAAACAGATTTTCATCAATAATGGCAGGTACTGGTACACAAATCCATTGCGAGGCGTCAACATCTTCAGTAGAATAATCACGCCTTGGTTGTGCGGAAGCTCCTCGGATTGGCCTTAACTGATGCCGACGTGAGCGAACTTTAGTTTTACCAAAAGCCGCAGCACCCTTGTAAGCTGGGTTTTTCAACATTCCCCACACCGTGGCTCTGTCCCAAACGCTTTTTCCTGTTTGGGTAAGATGTCCAGCTGCATTCAGTCGGCGACATACTTCGCCAATCGTTGCTCTTTCTTTACTCACCCAATCAAATACTTGTCTAACAACTTGGGCTTGCTCCACAAGCACTTCAAAGTAAGCTTGACCGCCTGCTTCATCTTTGCTGACATAACGATAACCATAAGGGGCACAAGATAAGACGCTAACCGAACCAGAAATAGCTGCATGTCGCTTACCACGACGGCTACGTTCCATAATTTTGGCTCGTTCATACGAGAGCAACCATCCCTTGTACCTGTAGCAGTAAATCATCTTCTGGCGTTTGTCCCAGTTCTCGATTCAGGAAGATGACCTCTATCCCACAACGGGAAAATTCGTCAATTAACAACACTTGATAAGCATATTTCCGGGCTAATCGGTCAGGGGAATGAACATAGATTCGGTCTACTCCACCAGCTGCACTCAAATCTCTGAGACGTTCCAATGCCGGACGTACTAGCGTTGCTCCACTGTATCCTGAATCAATAAACTCTAGTTCCTCACATAGTTTTAGACCATCAGCAACTACTCGCTCTTTCAATGCTGCCACTTGGGAGGCTATGGTTTGGGTTTCTGTTTGTACTTCGGTGGAAACCCGAGCATAAATGGCAGCTTGTATATCTTTTTTAGTGGTCATACATAAAGCCAAAATTGTTGCTTTTATCTTGAGAGAAGATTAATTTCATGAATGTCTACAAGTCCTGAACACTAATAGTCGTTGAATAAAGCTTTGACAGTAACCGAACTATAGACTCTCGAGCGGATTTTTTGGCACGTAGAATAGTTTGTGCAATTAAAAGTGCTTCTCTCAACTCAGGCACTGGCGGATAAGCATTTTGATTAGCTGATTGGCAATTTGATTGTGTGACCAAATCATTCTCCACTAAATTCGATTTTGTGTCATTTTCCCAGTAGGGTTCTTTTTCTAGCGAATATACTTGCGGTATTAAACGAGAAGCTTTGGTGGATTCTGATTTTGTAACATTATCATCATCTACTAGTTTGGATTGTGTGTCAATATCAATTACTAATTCTTTGGTCATTTGTGGGCTTAGTCGCTTACCATTAACGTCAGCAACTGAGCTTGATTTTGTCACGGTATCATCATTTGCTAATTTAGATTGTGTGTCAATATCAATCTTTTCCCCATTATCCAATCGTCGAGCTAGTTCTACCAGCTGTGAAGCAAAGGTTTTAGGAATTCTAATTGTGCAGGTTTCCCCATGCTTCCAGCTTGGCTTTCTGCCTGCATTCTCTCGGTATCCACCTCTTGTTAAACTCAAATTGAACGGGTTTTTCCTTTTCATTTATTTTCACTCCTTTATGATTTTGTCACAAAATATCCTAACCAAAATCTAAGGAATCAAATGTATTCATTTGTTCCAATGTTTCTCTGGCTAACTCAGTAGGTTGTAAGGAATGTTGAGTATCTTTCCGTGTTGTTCGTTTACGTACAGGAATCACCTGCTCATAAGCTGAAGCCAAGCAATCATCTGACACCCGACTAGCTTCAAAACTTACTTGTACCTTCAGGCTCAAACGTTTTTTTGGCTTTTGACTACTCATTGTCTCCTCCACTCTCTGGCTTTGTGTTGCCATTACTGGAGACTATATAAGTTAATGGTGCGCCAGCGAAACCCGACCTATAACCTGGTCTTAGCTGTTGCCGGGGAATCGTTATGGAGAACTCTATTGAAGTTTTTGCAAAATTGTAGGAGGCGTAAATACTCTATTTTTCTCAAAATGAGAATTGCTGCAGGAATTAAAGATTGATAGACAAGACCCTATATTTAGTTGCAACACAATTTTTGGAACTTTTACAAAGGTAAAAATGTTTTTAGCTAATAAGGATAAAGACCATATCACAAGTCTCTCAAATTTGTAAATAATTTGTTATAATAATTACATATAACTTAAACATGAGGTCACACCCATGCGCTACACCGATAAAGAAGGGAAGACCCTCAACCTTGATGATTGTATGACTGCTGACAGCTTCTTTATGGAAGCGGAGGTGTACATCTGCGAACCATTGGAAATGCATTTCAATAAACAAGGAGATTTAAAAGCAGGAAAGAAACCGAACAAAGCGATCGCACATCTTCGTAGTGATGGCAGTGAACTGATCCC
>JAJPJF010000061.1 GCA_021324415.1 Nostocales cyanobacterium Centralia_MAG_434 | reverse complement strand
TCCTTCACGTAGGATTGAATTCCACCTTCGCATTCAAAAACTTCGATGAACACGAAAACATGATTGGTAATAGGCATTACTTGTTAGTCGTGAGTCGTTCTTTCTTGGTTGTAACAAAACTATTAGGTACTAACCACTCACTGGGTACTAACATGACTTCTGTAGACCATACTTGACAATTAGCAAACAATTTCTCCCATCAGGGCCTCGTTCGTAGACAACACGGTCAGCTAAGCGTCGTAAGAGAAACCATCCATATCCTCCAACTTGCAGAGTACCTGGCTCCGGTTCTGCGATCGCGTCAGGATTAAAAGGTTTCCCATGATCCCAAATTCTAATTTCTATTCTGTCAAGCCATAGAGAAACGTCAATGTCAATGGTTGTCTCTGGTGGTAAAGCATGATGTGCATGACGAACAGCGTTGGTAAAGCCTTCGGCCAAAGCTAAGTTGAGACGATAAAATTGACTTTCTGACCAACCCAGTTGAGGGAAATGCTGTGACCAAAAGTTTTCAAACCATTGTTGTACTAGGTTTAAAAGCTTTAATTCGCTCTTCACAGTCAGATGATCTTGCTGCACTCTGCTAAGCATTGACCGTGAGTTGGACGTTGAATGGGTGAAAAATGTCTGTATTTGTTTTAATTTACAGAATTGGAATCTGGCAATTAGTTTTGAATTCTTGACTTTTCTCGCCATCTCAGATGTTGAAATAGATTTCAGCTTTTGTCAAAACGTGACAGCAATAGCGTCTTTAAAAAGAGAAATTTTAGAAAGCACTTATCAAGAATTGGTAGTCAATCCCTGACATTCACTTATGACAAGAACTCGCTCATATTTTTTGCGAGATTCAAGCAAGAGAAAAAAAGTATCAGCTTTATATTTTCTTAATTAATGTTACAAGAGGTTGTATTTTTTCAACACATAAATTACTAATGTTAACTCTCAATTTAGTAGTCCTCTCGCAAGCGGGGGGACATTGATGTGCAAGGGTGAAATGAGTACTTCTTTAAATATTAATGACATACTAATGACCTTAAAAGTCATGCAAAAAGCCGCTTTAATAATAAAAATTAACGCCTGTATAGTTTTCTCATAAGTACTTATGCTAAATCATAAACTTCGGTACTTGGTGAGAAACTCACAGGCGTCAAAGTGTAGAGAAATGATTAACTTAGAACAGTCCCAAGGTGAGGGATTTGTCTAGTGGGAAGGTAGCACCAATACCCAACCAGATGGTAACTAGGGTGCCAAAGAGGAATACCGTAGTTGCCACTGGACGGCGGAAGGGGTTTTGGAACTTATTGACGTTCTCAATGAAGGGAACGAGGATGAGCCCCAGAGGTACAGCACTCATCAATAAAACTCCTAAGAGTTTGTTTGGAACTGAGCGCAAAATTTGGAATACAGGGTAGAGATACCACTCTGGAAGAATTTCTAGAGGTGTAGCAAAGGGATTTGCAGGTTCTCCAACCAAAGCGGGGTCTAGCACTGCTAGAGCCACAATACAAGCGAAAGATCCCATGATCACAACTGGGAAGACGTACAGCAAGTCATTTGGCCAAGCTGGTTCGCCGTAGTAGTTGTGACCCATACCTTTGGCGAGTTTTGCCTTTAGTTTTGGATCAGCTAAATCAGGTTTTTTCAGTGTTGCCATTTTTTTTTCTGCTCTCCTGCTTAAGTTGAGTTAAAGCATTTTTTAACAGTTATGAGCTATTAGTGAAACCAGAGACTAATAACTCATAACTTGTCACTGAAGAGTGTGAAAGCAATCAGTTATTAGACAATAGCTTTTAGCTAAAGTATATGCTTAATTGCTCACAGCTTGGAAGTTTACAAAGGACCGGAAATGCCTTGCTTGCGGATCATCAAAAAGTGCAGCAGCATGAAGACAGCAATTAACCAGGGCAGCACAAAGGTGTGAGCACTGTAGTAACGAGTCAATGTCCCTTGTCCGACACTAGCACCACCCCGCAGCAGTTCCGTGATTGTTGTACCAACAATTGGGATAGCTTCTGGTACACCGCTCACAATCTTCACAGCCCAATAGCCAACTTGGTCCCAAGGTAGAGAATAGCCAGTGACCCCAAAGGAAACGGTAATCACAGCCAGGATGACACCTGTTACCCAAGTCAGTTCGCGAGGCTTTTTGAAACCACCCGTTAGATAAATCCGGAAGACGTGCAAAATCATCATTAGCACCATCATGCTGGCAGACCAGCGGTGGATGGAGCGAATCAGCCAGCCGAAGTTAACTTCATTCATCAGGTACTGCACCGAGGCATAAGCTTCGGTGACGGTTGGCTTGTAGTAGAATGTCATGGCAAATCCAGTAGCAAACTGGATGAGAAAACAAGTTAGTGTGATTCCACCCAGGCAATAGAAGATATTGACGTGAGGAGGAACGTACTTGCTGGTGACATCATCAGCAAGCGCTTGAATTTCCAAGCGCTCCTCAAACCAGTCGTAAACGTTAGCCATACAATCTCAAGTTCCTAGAAATCGATCAAGGTTGAAAAAATTCCCAAATCATCGGTTTTGGGATTTTAGCTCACATGATTTTGTTTGTTCGCTTATGATCCCTGAAAGTGTTAATAATTTCAAGAAAACTTAACACTTTAGGAAAAGATATATTGCGTTCTCTTTGCACCCAAACACTAAGGATGGAGGACACAAAGTAGATCTTATCGTTTCGAGAGTGGGATTTGCACTTCTTAAGTCGGCAGAACCTTTTGCTCTAGAAATGCACCACTTCTATAAAAAAAGTAACATAATCGAGAGATAGATTTCATCAACAAACAACGTATCTGAGCTATTGCTTGGCAATTTTGGGTTGAGAATGAAAGTACAAATGGGGTTCATGCATAAAAAGTTCTTTCGCTTGGGATTGTCGATGCTGTTGGCGTTCTTGGTAGGCTTCGGCAGCTTTTGCCTACCCGCAGCAGCTTTGACAGATGGACAAAAGTTGGTAGTAGAAGTATGGAGAATTGTTCATCGTACTTATTTGGATGAGACGTTTAATCATCAAAACTGGAAAGAGGTAAGGCAACAGGCTCTGGCAAAGCCACTCCAAAACCAGCAAGCAGTTTATGCAACAATTGGGGGGATGCTCAAAAGCCTTGACGACCCTTTTACTCGTTTTCTAGATCCGGAGCAATATCGCAGTCTGCAAGTTAGTACTTCTGGGGAATTAACGGGGGTAGGACTGCAAATTGCTCTTGATCCTGATACTGGTAAGCTGGAAGTTGTTGCTCCCATAGCAGGTTCACCAGCAGAAAAGGCGGGTATTAAACCACGCGATCATATCCTCAAAATAGAGGGCTTTTCCACAGAAAAACTCACTCTTGATGAAGCCGCCTCTAAGATGCGCGGACCAATAGGTAGTCAAGTCACACTGTTGATTGAACGAGAAAAAGAGGGAGAAAAGGAAATTCAACTGATTCGCGATCGCATTGCGCTAAACCCAGTTGTATCAGAGTTGCATCCTTCTCCTCAAGGAATACCCATTGGCTACATTCGCCTAACTCAATTTAATGCTAATGCCACGACACAATTAGCACAGGCTATTTCTAATCTAGAAAACAAAGGAGCTGCAGCTTATATTCTTGATTTACGAAATAATCCTGGTGGACTGTTGCAAGCGGGAATTGAAATTGCTCGGTTGTGGTTAAACACTGGTACTATTGTTTACACCGTGAATCGTTACGGAATTCAGGGTAGCTTTGAAGCCCTTGGTTCAGCATTAACAAATGATCCTCTCGTTGTTTTAGTGAATCAGGGAACTGCAAGTGCAAGTGAAATTCTCGCTGGCGCACTTCAAGATAACGGTCGTGCCATCCTAGTAGGAGAAAAAACCTTTGGTAAAGGTTTGATTCAATCTCTATTTGAACTGTCCAATGGTTCAGGCTTGGCTGTCACAATTGCTAAGTACGAAACTCCCAAACACCGAGATATTAATAAACTAGGTATTCAGCCAGACAAACTGATTGCCTCTGATCTCATAACTCGTGACCAGATCGCCACAGAAGCTGACGCCCAATATCAAGCAGCGGTCAATTTCCTGACAAACAACTCCGTAGTGGCGAAATCGATGTAATTGGGAGAGGATAAGGAGGACAAGGAGGACAAGGGAGACAAGGAGGACAAGGGAGACAAGGAGGACAAGGAGGACAAGGAGGACAAGGGAGACAAGAAGGACAAGGAAGGGAATGATAGCCCTATGCCCCACTCCCCAACGCCACTTGCTACAACGGAGGGAACCTCCGCAACGTAGTGGCTCGTCCCCACTCCCCATCCCTAAAACTTGCTAACCTCTGGTATGCCCGATCTATAACCCGTTTTCCTCGAAGAAAGCCTGTATTTGCACCAGGACAAATGTAGTGGAGAGTCTCTGTGTTGAAGTATTCTAAGAGCAACTGAAGGCTTCTGATTTGTCGCCTCCAGTGAAAGGTTTTGGCTGTTTGTATGGGGACTGGTTCACCATGAGGGTTAGGAAGGATATGGCGTCCAGAAAAAAGCACGCCTCCAAAGCCAGTGTAGTAAAGGCAAGATGATCCAGGAGAGTGACCGGGAGTCCAGATTAATTTGATCTGCGTTTCTAGGCTAACTTCTTGACCAAATGTCGCTACGGTTAATCCAGGTAACAGATAGGCTTCTTGCTCTTGAATCCAAACCTCACAGTTGAAAGCTTGCTGAATTTCTGCTGTTTTGCCAATAGCACCCCTATGAGTGATAAATAAGTGCTTTATACCCCCTTGCGAATGCAAAAAATCTTGATTCATCCTTTCAAATGCCGGACAGTCGATCAATATATTGCCTTCGTTTCTTACAATGAGATAAGCGGTTCCTCCTAATGTGTCCCGGTTGGGTGGAAATGCAAAAATCCTGTTTTGCGCGAAGTCTGAGTTAGGGGCTCCTGAAAGCGGTACTTCGTCAGTAAATACCATTCTTGGTAGTTTGGTTGTATGATTTGAGTCTTGCTGCAAAGGACACATGAGAAAAAGCCGCTAACTGAGGGGCTGCTAACTGTTCTGGCAAAAAAATAGCGTTCTCTTATCTTTTTGGAAGAGTGCTTGGGAACTCTAATCCATAAGTGTAAGGGTCGGACGTTTCTAGATAAATAAAGATAGCATGACTGTTTGGTTTTTTCTTTTATTGGCATTCGTGACTTACCTAATGGTGCAGCGCAGTGTTGCTCGAATGACCCGAACGCCTGTGTGGTTATTGTGGCTGGTATTGATGACACCAGCAGTGACATGGACTATTTGGTCGTTGGTAAAGGGTTGGAATCAACCGCCACCACGCTCGTTAATCATCTGGCCGTTAGTTATCTGTCCTCTGTTATACTGGCTTTTGTTTCAGTGGGGACGTCCGTCGTCGCCGAAAGAATCACAGATTAAATCTCAAGAGCCTAAATCACAACAACCGACTACAAATTCTACTGCGGAGCCATTGTCCGTCGTGCGTCCCATAGAACCAACAGAAGAAACCCAGTTGCGAAATTGTTTTCCCTGGTCTGTCTACTACCTTCAAAATATTGAGTACAAACCTCAAGCAGTCATTTGTCGTGGTCAATTAAGAACGACGCCAACAAATGCTTACCAAAGAATTAAGGAAAATGTGGAAGCACAGTTTGGTGATCGCTTCTTGCTCATTTTTCAAGAAGGTTTCAATGGTAAACCTTTCTTTGTCATTGTACCTAATCCTCAATTAGTCAAAGCACAAGCCCGCAACCAAGAACAGTTAACGCGACCTGGATTAGCACTACTCTTATTAGCAGCTACGTTAGTGACAACCACTTGGGTAGGAATGGAAGCGGCTGGTGATAGTCCAACACTGACAAAGGTGCTTTCTGATCCAAGAGTACTGCTATCGGGACTACCTTATGCCTTAGCGCTCATCTTTATCTTGGGCATTCACGAACTTGGGCACTATTCAATTGCTCGCTACTACAAAATTCGCTCGACGCTGCCGTATTTTATCCCGATGCCCTTTTTCTTGGGGACTTTTGGCGCATTTATTCAAATGCGTAGCCCTGTTCCCAATCGCAAAGCTTTATTTGACGTAAGCATCGCTGGACCAATTGCTGGTTTTTTAGCAACCTTACCTTTATTAATATGGGGTTTGGCTCACTCCCAAGTCATTCCCACCCCTGAAAAAACCGGGCTTTTGAACCCCAATGCTCTCAATCCTCAGCACTCTATATTACTGGCATTGCTTTCAAAGTTAGCGTTGGGTAGTCATTTAACGCCAAAAACAGCGATAGATTTACATCCAGTAGCAATAGCGGGTTTTTTAGGACTTATAGTAACCGCGCTGAATTTAATGCCGGTAGGACAACTGGATGGGGGCCATATTATCCATGCTATGTTCGGTCAAAGAACAGCAATTGTCATTGGTCAGGTTTCTCGCTTGCTACTGCTGCTCCTTTCTCTAGTGCAGCCAGAATTTTTCTTATGGGCAATTATTTTATTATTCATCCCACTCATTGATGAACCAGCGCTCAATGATGTCTCAGATCTCGATAGCAAGCGTGATGTTTGGGGTTTACTAGCAATGGTTTTGTTGATCATGATTGTGCTCCCATTACCGCAGGCGATCGCCCAAATGTTGCACATTTGACATGAAGTGTGAGTTGACGCAGAGAAGAACTCAATGGTTCGCTAACACGGGCAGAAGCCCCGCGCTCTATGCGTTAGCATGAGCCACGGGAGTGTGTCACAATAAATGGATACTTCCCTTGACGCATTTTATGTTACAAAAGTTGACAAACAAGGGAAGGAAGTCATTTCTTAGAGCAAGAAATATGATTCAGATCCTTGATTCTACCTTGAGAGAAGGTGAGCAAACCCCAGGGGTTTATTTTTCTCCTGAAACAAAGTTGGCGATCGCTCAGTTTTTAGACCAGATAGGAGTTGATATTATTGAAGCTGGTAATCCGGCAATAGATAAGGAAATCGCTGCTTCTGTAACCCAAATTTCTCAAGCCGGACTCAAAGCCAAAATAGGTGCTCATTCACGTTGCCGCATAGATGATGTGAGGAAAGCGTTGGATTGTGGTGTCACCTTTTTAGGTGTCTTTTTTGGTGTTTCCCAACAAAGATTACAACAAGACTACAACATAAGTTTAGAATTGGCAATAAAGAAAATTGTCGAAGTCATAAGTTATGCAAGAAATCAAAACAATAACTTATTAATTCGCTATACGCTAGAAGATACAGTACGCTCATCAATAGAAAATGTTGTTGCAGCAGCGATCGCGGCAGTAGAAGCAGGAGCTAATATTATCAGCATTGCTGACACAACTGGATATACAACACCATTTCAGCCAAACCGCAGTATTTCTTATTATGTGAGCACTCTAAAAGCTGAACTCGCAAAACGAGAACTATATCCTCAAATAGAGGTTCATTGTCACAATGACAGGGGTTTAGCCTTGGCCAATGCACTAGATGCTTACAGAGCAGGTGCTGATATCATTGATGTGACGGTAATGGGACTAGGCGAACGATCTGGTATAGTTGATTTAGCAGAATTACTAATAAATTTAATTGATATAACTGAGAACCAATCCTGTTGGGATTTAAGCTTTTTAAAGGACTTATACGAATTAGTGAGTCAGCATTCTTATATAGCCATTCCTCCTCATCATCCAGTTATTGGCAAAAATGCTTTTACTCACTATGCAGGAGTTCATGTTAAAGCTATAGCTAAAGATGAATCGCTTTATCAAAGTGTAAATCCACAGATTTTAGGGAGAGAAAGTAGCCTGGCATTAGGTATGCAATCAGGATGTGCTGCTGTTGAAATGGCTTTAAAGCAAATTGGCCGAGGAGAACTGATTGAGAATAAAAATTTAGTATTTGATATTCTTAAAGAAATTAAATCAATTGCTAAAAGAGGAATTCCTATAGATATTGAAAAAGATCTACCAGCAGTTGTAGAACGCTGTACACTCAGCCACTTGATTAGAAATTGGATCTGTGGATGTACCCAATAAGATTCAATGAAAAATACTTTGACTTCATACTAAATATATTTCTACTCTTACCACAGGGTTTTATGAGATTCAGAGAAAGGGCAACTAGAAGGGTGTTAATGTTCCTACCGTTTATTTGTATTATTATTTGCCTACTGCTTGCTGGAAAGGTATCAGTCACACATAAGAAGATCACAACATCCAATTCAGGAACTGCAATTTGGACTCAGTATCCCAATCCTCGAGGTGAATTAACAATAAATCAAACAGATAAGTCCTCAGTTCAGTTTAGTAGTTCTCAAGTCAATACTACTGTAACTCTAACAAGTGAGAGCCGACCCCCCTACAAAATTTCTTGGGCAAATCCAACTAACTTTGGAGAGAGATTTACTAAGGATATCAAGGGCATACCTGTTCACAATCAACCAATCATCGTGCTTCATGAAACTGATGCACCTGCATCCAGTGTTTTGAATTTCTTTCAGGAACCACACTTTGATGAAAGTGTGCAAGCAAGTTATCACACCATGATTGAAGTAGATGGAACGGTTGTTTATATTGTTCCACCAGAAAAGCGAGCTTTTGGTGCGGCGAACTCAGAGTTTGATGGTTCCTATGGGGTAGAAACTGTTCAGACAAACCCCCAACTTCCTGCGTCTGTGAATAACTTTGCTTATCACGTCTCTTTAGAATCACCTCCCGATGGTTATATGAATAGCCAACCAACCCATAGCAGCTATACTGAAGCACAATATCGCTCTCTTGCTTGGTTAATTGCTCAAAGTAATGTTCCTGATGAACGAATTACGACTCACAAGGCAGTGGATCGTTCAGGTCAAAAAATTGATCCTAGGAGTTTTGATTTCAATAAGTTCCTAAATTTACTCCACGAGTATCGTCGTTTCTGAGTCTATGTATTGATGCAATTGAAATTTGGTTAGACAATCAGGAATCTCATCGCCTCAGTTACTAGACAAATAGATAACATCATAATTAGGTGCAGTTTTTTATCAAGTGCTCAGGAATGGCGACACGATGCTGGAAACTCAACAGATTTTACATGATCGCTATAAACTTAAACAGAAGCTAGGTGAAAGCGCAGGTCGTCAAACCTGGTTAGCACAGGATTTATCTTCACAACAAAAAGTTGTTGTTAAACTTCTGACCTTTAACGATCAATTACAGTGGGAGAATTTGAGATTGTTTGAGCGAGAAGCTCAAGTCTTAAAACAGCTTAACCATCCGCGGATTCCCAAATATTACAACTATTTTTGCATTGATGAACAGTTGCTCTGGTTCGGATTGGTCCAGGAATATATTCCTGGTCAGTCACTTAAAGAACTATTAACTCAAGGCAGAGTCTTCACAGAAGCAGAAGTTAAAAAAATAGCTGCTGATGTGCTCAAGATCCTAATTTATTTGCATGGCTTGAGCCCTCCTGTTTTGCACCGGGATATCAAGCCCAGCAATTTACTCCTCACTGAAGACTCTCAGATTTATCTCGTTGACTTTGGTGCAGTCCAAGACCGTGCTGCTAGAGAGGGAGCTACTTTTACAGTAGTAGGAACTTATGGCTACGCACCGTTAGAACAATTTGGTGGACGAGCAACTCCAGCGTCTGACCTTTATGCTTTGGGTGCAACCTTGCTTCATTTGCTGACAGGTATTTCGCCTGGTGAATTACCCCAGAAAGATTCTCACCTGCAGTTTGCTCATTTAGTTAGGCTTCATCCTGGGTTTGTGCGCTACTTGTCACAAATGACAGAACCAAATTTAGAAAAACGATTCAGTCATGCTCGCCAAGCACTTCAAGTTCTTAAAGACAATCAAACTGCTATCAATGCATTGGCAAGTCCCCAACCTCCTAAAAGTAAGATTCATCTGAAAAAATCTCCTAGTCGCTTGCAAATAAAAATTCCTATACTGTGGCGTAAAGTGTTAGCTCCTTCCACGAGCTGGACTGGGCTGGTAATTTTGGGATTTTGTTTATGGATACTTAGCAAGCATTGGGTTTGGCATACAGGGATTTGGTTGATCGTTGGATTAGTATTGGCAGTTTGGTCTTTTGTGCCTATCTTGTTAGAAACTAGTGTTTATTTTGACTATAAGCAGTTTGAAATTCAAGTGAAATTACTAGGTATTCTCTTGAAACGACAGCGAGGGAATATTTTGGAAATTGACAAAGTTTTTCCAAGTGATAGTGGTGGCTACGGTAAAAACAAAGTTCCGGAGGTTAATCTTGCCGTTGGTATTCAGGAATTTTCCTTTGGCAGATTAAAGCCACCTTTATCTCAAGAAGAATGCCACTGGCTAGTGGAAGAAATCAAATCCTGGTTAGGACTGTAAATCAGTTATCAGTCAACAGTTATCAAAAGATGATACACGCAGGGGAAATACTCAATAATCGCTATCAACTCCAGGAAAAATTAGGACAAGATGCTAGTCGTCAAACCTGGTTAGCACTGGATTTGGGTACACAGCTTCAAGAACAAGTTGTTGTTAAGTTGCTCACTCTCAATCCACAAATGCAGCTGGATGAATGCAAGCTATTTGAACGAGAAGCTCAGGTTTTAAAAAACCTCAATCATCCATACATTCCTAAATGTCGAGATTACTTTGTTCTAGAACAGTACTCAGGCTCTAGATTTCCTTGGTTTGGGTTGGTACAAAGTTACATTCCTGGAGCATCCGTCCAGCAGTTGCTAGATCAAGGTCAACGCTTTTGTGAGACACAGGTCGAACAAATAGCTACAGAAGTCTTAGGTATTCTAGTTTACCTACACGAGATGAATCCTCCTGTGCTACATCGAGATATCAAGCCCAGTAATTTGATTTGGGGTGAAGACGAGCGGATTTATTTAGTTGACTTTGGCGCAGTGCAAGATCAAGCAGTGTTAGAAGGTGCTACTTTCACTGTAGTTGGAACCTATGGCTATGTACCAATGGAACAGTTTGCTGGTCGCGCAGTTCCCGCCTCTGATTTGTATGCTTTAGGTGCAACTTTGATTCATCTGCTCACTGGGACTCCTCCTGCTGATTTGCCATATCGAGATTCACGCATTCATTTTGCTGATCGGGTGAGTGTTGATTTAGGTTTTGTGAATTGGATTGGCAAACTCACTGAACCAAATGTGGCAGAACGGCTGAGCACTGCTCGTCAAGCTCTAGAAGCACTGCAAAATAAACATATACTTAGTCCGCCAATTTTAAATCGTAAGCCTACGGGTAGTCAGATTCAAATCAAAAAGTCTGCTACTCAATTGGAGATTAAGATTCCTATGCGTGGAAAAAAGGCTTTGAGACTATTTTACTTACTTGGGTTTTTGGCTCCTTTTGTCGGACAGGTGCCCCAGTGGATCAATGTCTGGACAAGCAGTAGTGCTATCAGTTGGGTATCGTTTCTGTTGCCTTTGGCACTGCTGTATATGGTGTGGCAAGCAACTTTACTACCTACTTTTGGGCAAACTGACTTATACTTTAATCGCCGCAATTTTGAAATCCGGTGGAAGTTATTTGGTTTATGCTACTGGCGACGGCAAGGTATAACATCCTTAATTGCTACCGTTGAAGAAGAGGTTGTTAAGCAGGGTTCAGCACCCAAAGGAGTCACGATCCAAAATGTTCAATGGAAATTCACGACTAGTCCTCTTGCGACGGTGGAACGTCACTGGCTCATTGAGGAAATTAAAGATTGGTTAGGGCAAGCTTAGTTGACAACTGTTACTTTTTTCTCGCAGTTCAATAGCATTAACTTTCAAAAGTATTGAAAACGTACTAAATCTTTTGTAGTAGATTTTACAAAAGTGGATCTTTCACAAGAGAAAATTAATTTTTGTGACAAAAATATATAATGGGCCAAGGATTAAATCTTGGTCTATTTGATTATTATATAGTAATATAAAACTATTTTAACTACAAGGATTCTATATCTGTGCGAGATGATTTACAAGGATTAGAGATTACTCGAAAAGAATTACAGAGCTTGACTAATTTGCCAGTTAATGAACAACTAATTTTCATTGTTAATCCTATCAAAAAAGGAGTCAAAAGCTTTATCAAAAAGCTAAGAGGCTCTGAAGGTATGACTGTATTTTTTATTGGATTTTCTACATTATTCTTAACATATACTGTATTTGATTTTGTTATTCAAGTTTTTGAACTTGGACAAACAATTTCTTCTTGGATTTTATTAATAATTTTTTGCTTTCTATTAGGAGGAATAATCCAAAGTATACTATTTATAGTTTGGAAAAAAAAGACTCATATTGTTAAGTCTAAAATTACAAATTCTCTCAAAATCCTTTTGGAGGATGTTGAAAGATATAATGCTGTTATTAAAGCAATCGATATTAATGATCAAATTGAAGCTGCTGGCAATAAAGATGTAAGCATCAAGGAAAGAAAACGAATTCTTGAAGCACTACGATTTACAAGAGCAGATTTAGTTCGTGCTTTGATGACAGAAAGAATTTTGAGAGAAAATAAACGATTTATTCTTAATAATACAGAATTATTCGCTAACAACTTAACAAATTTAATAGCATTGCAAGTCACTGAACAAGCTACTGAACATGGACGTTTGCTCAATGAAGCCTTACAGATTGCTTTAGATGTACAACACGAAATGGGGAGATTGCAAAATAGGTAAATTAAATTGAGAGACAAAGAGTAATTTTCGTGTATTCTGGTGTACGACATACTTCTGTCGATAATGATATTCTTTAAAATGCGCTTGGCTAAGTTCTCATCACTAACTCTGCTTACCCTATTAATCTTGGGACTAATATTCAACTTCTTTTTTAGTCGCCAAAGTCTTTCTAAAACCTCTGTTGGTAAAGCAAGAACAATAGCATTTACTGCTCAACAAGGAAATGGCAAAACTTTAAAAGACAGTCTATTTACAATCAAGACTGATAGTTTAACTCGCCGCGATCTTACCCCTAGCTTGACAGAGTTGTACTCTACTCTCGTTTGGTCTCCTAATGGTCACCGACTTGCTTTTGTCAGTC
This sequence comes from Nostocales cyanobacterium Centralia_MAG_434, assembly GCA_021324415.1. Taxonomy (GTDB): domain Bacteria; phylum Cyanobacteriota; class Cyanobacteriia; order Cyanobacteriales; family Nostocaceae; genus JAJPJF01. Next base: position 16,108 of record JAJPJF010000061.1, on the reverse strand, counting down.
AAGATACTGACATTTATGTCGTTAACGTTGATGGATCTAAACTCACCCAATTGTTCTCTGGAAATCCCTGCAAAGCATCTGACTTTAAAATTACTTGGTTACCAAATAGTCAGAAAATTGTTTTCACTAGAAGCTGTGACGGTTCTACATCTGATACCCCTGGTAGTGAATCGCTTTATGCAAGCGATACTACTGGCACTCAGGGAACTAAATTGATTCATACTTGGCAGGCTGGAGGAGTTCCACCTAAAACAGACATCTCATCTTCCTTGTATCTTTCATCAGATGGTAAGCAGGTAGCATTTGTTAAAGACCAGGATATCTATAAGATGAATACAGATGGCTCTGGGCTGACCAAGCTAACAAAAAATTCAGGAGATTATACCTTTGCTGGAAGTCGTCTCAATTGGTCTCCTGATAGTACCCGGATAGCCTTCTGGTTAGGAAAATATCCTATGCAACAGATTTACCAGATTAACTCAGACGGTAAAAACCTCAAGAATTTGACTAAAAATCCAGACAATCAGGTGTATAATTCCAGCTTGTTATGGTCCCCTGATAGTACTCACATTGCCTACTATTATGACAAACCTGGCGATCGCGGTGGTAAGCAGCAAGATATCTACCTGCTTGATACGAGTCAGGGAACATCACAAAATTTGACCCACAAGCCAGGGAAGTATGATGTATTCTCGTGGTCGCCAGATGGCAAGCAAATCGCCTTTATCTCTGGAGACTTCTCCAACCAAAAGTTTTACACGATAGATATTAAGGGGTCAAAGTTGACAGATTTAACCCCTCAACTCCTATTATCAGGGGTTTATGACCTAGCTTGGTCGCCTGATAGTCAGCAAATTGCCTTCACTTCCAATGAGAAAAAAGGTGGCAAAAGCAACTTATATGTGGTCAATCGTGATGGTTCAGGCTTAACGAAATTAACAAATGATCAGGATTTAAGTGCTTATAGTCCCGCTTGGCAACCCTAACTCATTTGGGGTTTCCATCACAACATTACCCCTCGAATAGAATAATCTAGTAACTCCATCGGGTGCATGATAGAAATTTGCTGATCCTGCTGCTGCAAATGCTTACTAATTTGTAAGGTGCAACCAGGATTAGCAGAAGCAATCAAATCAGCACCAGTATTTAGCAAATTCTGCACCTTTTGCCGACCTAATTCTTCAGCAACTTCCGGTTGCAGTAGATTGTAGACTCCAGCACTACCACAACACAAAGCCGCGTCTATTGGTTCTCGTAACTTCACCCCTGGAATTTGTTGTAACAGTTGACGTGGTTGTACACTGATCTTCTGTCCATGCAACAAATGACACGCATCTTGATAGACCAAAGTCAATGGGCGATCGCTCAAGGGTGATAGATGTGCAGTTAAACCAACAGTTGCCAAAAACTCTTGCACATCCCTGACTTTTGCCGCGAACTCCTTGGCCTTGTCTCGGTATTCAGGATCATCTTCTAAGATATGACCATATTCTTTTAAAGTATGACCACATCCAGCAGCATTGATAATCACTGCATCTACATTGGTATCTGCAAAACTATCAATCATCTGCCTTGCTAAAGCCTTTGCTTGTGATGTTTGTCCTTGATGTTCAGGAAGCGCCGCACAACACCCTTGATTTTTAGGAATCACGACTTCACAACCATTCGCCGTTAAAACTCTTACCGTGGCTTCATTGATCGGCGATAAAAACAGCCGTTGCACACATCCCAAAATCATCCCAACGCGATAACGTGTCTTACCCTGTGCCGGCATAACATCCAGCAAATTATCTTGAAATGATTTTGCAGTGATATTTGGCAGAATTGAATCCATTGCCGCCAAATTGGGGGATATACGCTTGACCAATCCAGTTGCACGCACTAGTTGTTGCAAACCCGACTTTTGATAAACCCACAATGGCACAAGTAAAATTCTTAACAAGTCAGGATTAGGAAACAAAGAAAAGATCAGCTTACGTAACAATTTATCAGAGAAACTACGCTCATAATTTCGTTCTACCTGATGACGAGTTGCAGAAATCAACTTGTCATACTGCACACCAGAAGGACAAGTGGTTACACAAGCAAGACAGCCCAAACAAGAATCAAAATGTTGTACTGTTGCTGTATTCAATGCAATGTCACCCTCATTAATGGCATCCATCAAATAAATGCGTCCCCGTGGAGAATCCATCTCCTTTCCAATCACCCTGTAGCTGGGACAATTTGCTAGACAAAACCCACAGTGAACACAACTATCAATCAACTTTGGGTCAGGTGGATGATTTTCATCAAAACCTGCTAAATCACTTAAACTAGCCGTTTTCTTAAAAGAATATTCTGAAACTTGCATACTGATAACCTCTCATTTTCCCCTTTCTGTTGACGGTTTGTTGCTTAGCCTAAATACCACCCACAAACCGGCCAGGGCTTAAAATCTTTTCAGAATCAAACTGTGCTTTTATCTGTCGCATCAGTGGCAAAGCATTGCCAGTGTAGCCCCAAACATCAAGTTGTTGTTTCAACTCCATAGGTGCTTCCAAAATACTCAGAAATCCCTTAGCAGAAACCAGGTTATCTCGCATTTGTAAAACCTGCTTTGGATTGTTAAATTGCAACACACCTAAACCACTAGAAATGTGAATTAAACCCATTTCCACGTGAGTCAAAATCTCAACAGCAGCAGTAGGTAATACTCCTATTTTGCAGGTAATTGCCTGTTTGTTAGTTGAAGAATAGATTTGCTCTTGCAATCTTTGCCATAAAGAAGCTTCATCGGCCGCGGAGTAAATCACCCCATTTAAACCAAGTTGCTGTCCTAATTCCAAAAATCGGTCTGACTGTTCTTTGACGCTCTCGGCTATACTTTGAAAGCGAACTATCAATCCCAGTCTTTTACCTAATTCCAAACTAGACACTAGTTGAGTTGATAGCAAGTCTGCTTGCGTAGGTGTTAATCCAGAACCACGAAGGATATTAGCCGCTTGAGATACAGATTTTGATTCACCAGTAAGCACTACCGTCGCTGATATCTCTGGTAAGGGATAAACACGAAAAGTAGCTTGACTTATAATTCCTAATGTTCCATAAGATCCCGTCAACAACTTCATTAAGTCATATCCAGCGACATTTTTCACCACTCGCCCTCCAGCCTTAGCTATTTGCCCATCAGCACGCACAAAAGTAATGCCTAGGAGTTGATCTCGTACACTGCCATAACGTTGTCGTAGCGAGCCTGTATCCGCTGTAGCAATAATACCCCCAATAGTTGCTGACTCTGGTGTGGTAGGGTCAAGGGCGAGAAACTGTCTGGAATTTGCCAAGATTGCTTGAAGATTGGAGAACTTCATTCCAGCTTCTACTGTAATAGTTAAGTCACCCACAGCATGTTCAACCAACTGGTTGATGCGTTCGGTACTAACAACAACATCAACATTCTCAACTAGACCACCCCAGCTAAGTTTACTCCCACTACCGTACGGTAAAACACGCCATCTATTGCGATGAGCTTCCGCCACAACTGCAGCTAGTTGCTCAGTTGTGTGAGGATAGACGATGCAATGAGGAGGTTTTTTAGAGTCAATTACCTGCAAGATAGCCGTTTGGTGACTAGGTGGGACATTGTCCCAAAGACAGACAGCATGGTTTTCTTTACCCACGATAGATGCAAAACTCAAAGCCAAAGCACTCATCAGTTTATTTTTGACAAAAATACTTGGAAAGTCTGAAGCCTACACAGATACTTTACACTTTTGAGTCACTGTCAAGGGAAAAATAAAATTCTCAAGAAAGGATTATTACGTATTAACCACGAGGTAATTACATCAATTTTGACTTAATCTAGTCACAGGAGATAGTTCTTCAGCTGTTTTTTTTACTGTGTTTAATGGAGATTGATTAGTGGTTAGTCGCATTTTTTAGACCTAACCATTTAACAATCTCTATTTTATTCTAAATCTATATTTAGCAATGTTTTAAACGAACTATATATTTTTGCTTTTTTGTTTTTTCTTATTAAAGATTTACTTGATTGTAAAAAAGAAAGAATATTATTAAATCATATTCAAAAATAAAAGAAATCCTATATTTAGCTATATGTTATTATAGCCAATAGAGTTTTATATGCTTCCAGAAGATTATACTATTCAAGATTTTGTTCTAACTGCTACTCCTAATGTTTCAATAGAAAAAATCATTACATTTATAGAACAGTTAGAAGAGGAAGCTTATGAGCATGAGTTATACAGAGAGTCAATTTTCATTGATTTAAATGTTGTTAATCTTCCAGTATCTTACAGTCAAGTTAGCTGTGACATAAATGAAAAATATAAGCATGAGCAATTTTCTTATCGTAGAAGAATACTCAAAAATTGCGTATTTGTTATAGAGAAATTGAATTTATTAGGTATATTCATATTAACAGATATTGTAAAGTTGATCGCTACTAGAAAAAATTTAGCAGAAGTTAGAATCGTTGATGTGATGCAGAAACCTACAATTACATCAATACAAAAATTTGATATAAATACAACATTATCTCTAATGATTCAAAATCATCTGAGTCATTTAGGAATTGTAGATGATGAAGGAAAACTATTTGCTATAGTGACACCAGAAAGTCTTGTAAAAGGCTTACAATCAGAACTCTTAAGGACACAAGAAAAGTTACAGCAAGAAATTACAGAAAACTGTTTATTAAAATCAAAATTTGAGACATTTTTTGATGATTTAGAAAAGCAAATTACAGAACGAACAGAAGAATTGATGAAAGCAAATAAGCTTTTGAAAAGAGGAATATGCGATCGCATAGCGACAGAAGCACAACTCTTACAAACAACTTCTGAATTACAAGAACTTTTTCAAGCTTTTCCTGATATATATTTTCGACTCAAAAATGATGGTACTATCCTCAGTTTTAATGCTATAGAAAAATTCGATTTATACTGGAATCCAGAAAGCTTATTAGGTAAAAAAATACAAAATATATTACCATTTGATGTTGCTATTCAATTTGAACAAGCTATTCTTCAAGTTAATGAGACAAACTCTCTAGTAGCAATTGAATATTCTTTACCCTTAACAACAGGAATTAAAAGTTTTGAAGCACGAATTTTGCCTGCCATTCATTATCAGATGATCATTATTATTCGTGATATTACTGAACGTAGGCAAGCACAAGAAGAAATACAAAGAGCCAAAGAAGAATTGGAAATTAGAGTCAAAGAAAGAACTGGTGAGCTACAAAAAACGAACAAGCGTTTACATCAAGAAATTGTCGAACGCCAACGTATTGAGGAAGCTTTACGAGTTAGTGAAGAACGGTATGTCAGAGCTATTCATGCAGGAAAAGTGGGCATTTGGGAATGGAATATCCAAACCAATGAAATTTATATCGATCCTACCTTAAAAGCCATGCTTGGCTATAACGATGATGAAATTTCTAAAAACTTAAATGATTGGCTTCAGTTTATTCATCCTGATGATATTGAATTGGTAAACTCTAAGTTTAATGCTTATGTCAATAGTTTCATAACAAATTATGAAATTGAACATCGTATGCTTCACAAGGATGGGAGTTATATATGGTTTCTTGCGCGGGGAACAGTTCTTCAAGATATAAATAATAAACCATGTTTTATTGCTGGTTCAAATACAGATATTACTGCTCAAAAGCAAGTAGAGAATAAACTTAAATCATCTTTACAAGAAAAGGAGGTTTTACTAAAAGAGATTCACCATCGAGTGAAAAATAATTTGCAGTTTATCTCTAGTTTATTACGGTTACAAGCTGGATACATTAAAAATGAACAAGCTTTAGATATTCTCCAAGATAGCCAAAGCCGTGTTCGCGCTATGGCAATGATCCATGAAAATTTATATCAATCTAATGACCTTGCAAAAATTAAATTTTCTGATTATATTCAGAACTTAACAAATAACTTGATGCGCTGTTATAAAGTAAACAATAATATTCACTTTAAGTCAAATATAAAGGAGTTCTTACTAAAAATAGATACAGCTATTTCTTGTGGATTAATTATAAATGAACTGATTTCAAATTCAATTAAACATGCATTTTTAGATAGAGAATCTGGTGAGATATCGGTAGAATTCTTAATGTTATCAGATGGTAAATTTTCTTTAAAAGTTAGTGATGATGGTGTTGGAATTACAAAAGATATAACATCCTTGCATACTGAATCACTTGGATTAAATTTAGTTTGGAGATTAGTAGAACAATTAGAAGGCGATATTGACTTTAAAACAGAATTTGGAACATCTTTTACAATTACATTTACAGAATAGAAGAAAAATGAACGAGAAGATTTTGGTTGTTGAAGACGAAAAAATAATTGCTTGTGATATTCAATATTGTTTAGAAAAATCGGGTTACATTGTTCCTGCTATTGTGGCTTATGGACAACAAGCAATTGAAAAAGCAGAAGAATTACAGCCAGACTTAGTTTTGATGGATGTGATGCTTAAAGGTAATATGAATGGCATCGAAGCTGCTGACCAAATTATTAAACTTCTTAATATTCCGGTTATTTATCTCACTGCTTATTCAGATGAAGGTACACTGAAAAAAGCTAAACTCACACAACCATTTGGTTATATACTTAAACCTTTTGATGAAAACCAATTAATTACTACTATTGAAATTGTTCTGAGTAAATATCAGCAAGAAGCAGTGATGCGCAAAGCTTTAGAACAAGAAAAAGAAATGAGAGAGCTTAAGTCGCACTTTATCTCAATGGTAAGTCACGAATTTCGTAATCCATTAAGTACTATTTTAACTTCTACTGAAATACTAAAACATCATAGTCAACAATTCAATGAAGTTAAAAAAAACGAGTATATTAATCACATTCAAAATGCTGTCAAACATATGACTCAATTAATGAGTGATGTGTTACTTATTGGTAAAGTTGAAGTCGGTCAAGTCAGTTTTCTTCCTCAACCTTTGGATGTAGAAAGCTTCTGTCAGAATGTAATTGCAGAAGTTCAACTGAGTATTAATTCTCAGCACAAGATTGTTTTCACAATGCAAGGACACTGTAATAAAGACCAAGACACTAGTTGTCTTCAAACTTCACAACTACTGACTACTCCAACCCAGTTTCCTTGCTTAGATGAAAAAATACTACACCATATACTCACTAATTTACTTTTCAATGCTATTAAATATTCCCCTCACGGAGGTACAATCCGTTTTGACCTTTTTGTTCTTGAGGAAGAAGTTCTTTTCCGTATTCAGGATGAGGGTATTGGTATCCCTGAATCCGATCAGGAAAACTTATTTAATTCTTTCTTCAGAGGTAGCAATGTTGGCAAAATCCCTGGTCATGGTTTAGGTTTGGCAATTGTTAAACAGTACGTGGAGTTACATGGCGGGGAGATTACCTTTGCCAGTAAAGTTGGTGTAGGGACAACTTTTATTGTTAGCTTGCCTTTTAATTAAGTAGGCTTCGAGAATAAAGGGAGCATCCCCTAAATGGAATAAGTAGTGCGTTCGCGAAGCGTGTGCTTTGCACTCACGTCTCACTTGCGTCATATATCTAGCGAGCAAGATGCTCGCACTACAAAATAAATCTGCCAAATTGGGATGCAACCAGAATAAACGATTATTCGTTAGGGTCTGATCATTTATTCTCACCGATTTACCTACACGCTAATAGCTTGCGTATTTTTGCCTTTAACGTAAAAATTATCACTATTCTCAGATGCAATATTTTGTAATGATTCTTTACCTGTAATCAATCTTGCTCTGCGATTGTGAGTAAAATAATTCCAGCCCCACTGAATCATTACCAATAGTTTGTTATCAAACTCAATTAAGAAATAGATGTGAATTAGCAGCCAAAATAGCCAAGCTACAAAACCTGTAAACTTGATGAATCCTAAGTCAACAACAGCAGAGTTTTGCCCAATCACTGCTAGGCTACCTCGGTCAATGTAATGAAAACGAGCTAGTGGCTGAGTATTAAGCTTTTGTTTGATAACTGAGGCTACATATTCTCCCTGCTGCATTGCCACAGGTGCCACACCAGGTAGAGGTTTACCGTTTTGATGAGCAAAATGTGCTAGGTCGCCAATAACAAAAATATTGGGGTAACCTTTGATACTCAAGTCAGGCTCGACAATCACTCGTCCAGCGCGATCGCATTCCACACCAGTACGTTCTGCTAACACCTTTCCTAGAGGCGAGGCTTTGACACCAGCTGCCCATAGCACCGTTTTAGCACCAATCTGTGTAACTTCATCACCTTGTTTAATCGTGACGATATCGTCTTCAATATTTGTCACTAGTGCTTTTGGTTTGACAGTGACACCCAATTTTGAAAGAGAGATTTCGGCTTCTCGTGATAATTCTGCAGCAAACGGTGGCAGAATCCGATCCAATCCTTCGAGGAGCAAAACTCGTGTTTCGGAAGTATTGATGTTACGGAAGTCTTCTTTTAAGGTGCGGTAGGCTAGCTCTGCGATCGCACCTGCTAATTCTACTCCTGTAGGACCACCACCAACGATCACAAAAGTCAACCAGCGAGAGCGTTTTTCTGGATCAGTTTCCTTCTCTGCGGCTTCAAATGCCATAAAAATGCGGTGACGCATCTGAATCGCATCCTCTACAGTTTTAAGTCCTGGAGCAAACTCTTCCCAGTCATCTTTGCCAAAATAGGAATGCTTTGCTCCTGTCGCTAGAATTAGAGAATCGTAATCTATTTCTTCATCACCCATGAACACTTTTTGTGCTTGTGGGTCAATATCATTCACTTCTCCTAACAAGACTTTTGTATTTTTGTTCTTACTAAGTACAGAACGCAGTGGCGATGAGATATCAGCCGGGGATAAGGCTCCTGTGGCTACTTGATATAGCAGAGGCTGAAAGAGGTGAAAGTTACGCTTATCAATGAGGGTAACTTTTACACTAGCACCCGCAAGTGATTTTGCTGCATAAAGTCCACCAAAGCCTCCACCAACAATGACTACGTGATGGGGTGACTGTTTTTCACCTGTGTTCACCATAAGATTTGTTACCTTGTTTCGATCTTCCTGTAACTATTCTTAACAAATTTGTATCAATTTCGTTAGAGTGCTTCTGCTTATCCTTAACATATTAAAATTTGTAAATGTTATTTGTAACACAATTAAAATGAAAACCGAGAATCCCGGTTTTTTCAAGAAACCGGGATTCTGATAGAAGAGGATGTCAAAACTCCTCTATTGCCTATATTTGCTTTTTTACTTGATATTTCCAGCGTAGAGAGCGATCAGGAAGAACTAGGGAATAGCAATCGATTAGACCTAACAACAACCGTACTGATAACAGTCCAACATGGATGTCAAAATCCCAATTTTTCTAACACTGGCTTAGTAGAAACAATATGGCGTTGTAAACCTAGTTCTTTTGGGTTGACTCCAACTGCCAAAGCAATCAACTGGGGTAGATGTAGTACTGGCAAACCCAGTTTCTTGCCAATAACCTTTTCTACCTCTGGTTGACGAGAATCCAAATTCAAATGGCATAGAGGACAAGGAGTCACCATACAATCAGCACCAGCGTCTAAGGCTTCTTGAATATGTATTCCCGCCATTTTGAAAGATTGGGCAGTGGCATAGCTAGAAAGTGGCCAACCACAACATTGTGTACGACCTTTATAGTAAATTGGCGTTGCGCCTAGAGTGCGAAACACATTTTCCATTGCTTCTGGTCGAAAAGGATCATCATCGACCAATTTTTGGGCTCGTAAAAGATAACAGCCATAAAAAGCTGCGCATTTGAGCTCAGTTAACTTGCGAGTGACACGATTTTGAATTTCCTCTAAACCGTAGTCTTTTACCAAAGCATAAAGCAGGTGTTTGACTTCCGTACTACCACGATAGGGCAAACAGCCTTCTTTTTGCAGCAAGCCATTAACTCGATCCATGTAAGCTGGGTTGGTTTGCTGACATTCCTTTAGACGTTCATCAACATGACCAATAACACCTTGACAAGTGCTGCAATGAGTCATTAATGGCAAATTTAATTCTTCTGCTAAGGCAATATTGCGGGCATTGACCGTATCTTCTAAAAGTTGAGAATCTTCTTTAAAAGTGCCAGAACCACAACAAGCAGCCTTTTTCAGTTCAACTAGTTCAATACCTAATGCTTGAGCAAGGGCAACAGTTGACTGGTGAAGCTCTCGACAAGCCCCTTGGGCAACACAGCCGGGAAAGTAAGCGTATTTCAAGGTATGGGATAGCATAGAATTTGATTAATTAGGGGCAATCGCTTCTGACAATAACTCTTTTATCATCGCTCGTTTATGTTGGTTACAAGGCCATTGATTCTGAGAATGCATATCTTTAAAAAAACTTAGTAAGAATTGCTAAACAGAACCATTTACATCTTGTAAGCGATGCTTTACGCGGCCTCATGCCCAACCACTGATTTTAGGATTTCGCCGTTTCTAATTAGAAATGGGGATAAGATAAGGATTCTTTCAAGAGAAAATCCTGTGGTAGTGTACGTGTGATCACGCTTTCCGTTAAGATGTATATGCTCAAAACCATGTAGCCCATAAAGAGCGGATTTTAGCAACTGGTTGAGGAACTTTATCTATGAGCCAAACGGACACTTTTGAAAAAGTCAAGAACATCGTCGTCGAACAGCTGGGTGTTAAAGAAGAGGACGTCAAACCACAATCTAATTTTGCCAACGATTTAGGGGCTGACTCCCTAGACACTGTTGAACTTGTAATGGCTTTAGAAGAAGAGTTTGATATTGAAATTCCTGATGAGGCCGCTGAGAAGATCACAACGGTTCAAGAGGCAGTGGATTACATCGACAATAAAGTTACTGCATCCGCTTAAACAGAGGTTGGGGAGTAGGGAGTGAAAAGCGGGTAGTAAGTAGTAAAAAATTTGACTAACTATTCTCCTATCGGAGACACTAGGCAAGCAAAAACGCTTGTCCTCGACAGTGGGAAAAAGCCATTTGCGAGACTGCTAAACAACTCAGACTCACACAGATGCTACTCAAATGGGTAAGACCTTCGGTCACGCTGCGCAAACGTCAGTTCCCTGCAGAGAAAAATCCTCCTGCAGTACTCGCTGCCCAACGCAGTAGCTCCCCTCCTACAGTTCTGGACTCACAACTAACCAACTAACAATTCCCTACCATGCCAGTTGCCTCAACGGTGGGCTTCAGGGCCCCAAAAAGTGGGTTGGGGGGAAACCCCCGCACAGCACTGGCTCCTCTACTCCCTACTCCCTACCTCCTACCCCCTACCCCCAATTTTCTTTTGCCTGCATCAAGAGCCATCTTTAAACTGAGTCATGACAGATTTTAAACGTAAACGCGTTGTTGTAACTGGTGTTGGCGCGATTACACCGATAGGTAATACACCAGCCCAATATTGGGAAGGCTTGATGAGCGGACGTAATGGCATTGGCGAAATAACCTTGTTTGATGCCTCTCATCATGGATGTCGTATAGCTGGTGAAGTGAAAAACTTCGATCCACACGATTACATGGATCGCAAAGAAGCGAAGCGCATGGATCGGTTTGCCCAATTCGGCGTTGCTGCCGCAAAACAGGCTTTAAAAGACGCGCAGTTAGTCATCAATGAGTTGAATGCAGAACAAGTGGGCGTCATGATAGGTTCTGGCATTGGCGGTCTGAAGGTTCTGGAAGACCAGCAAACGATTTATCTAAATCGTGGTCCTGATCGCTGTAGTCCCTTCATGATACCTATGATGATAGCCAATATGGCAGCGGGGCTAACCGCAATTCATACTGGTGCCAAAGGACCAAACTCTTGTTCTGTAACTGCCTGCGCTGCTGGTTCAAATGCTATAGGAGATGCCTTTCGCCTGGTTCAAGGTGGATATGCTCAAGCAATGATTTGTGGCGGCACAGAGGCAGCAATTACACCTTTATCAATAGCTGGGTTTGCCGCAGCAAGAACACTTTCAACTCGCAATGATGATCCGGCTCATGCTAGCCGCCCATTTGACCGCGATCGCGACGGATTCGTCATGGGTGAAGGGTCAGGAATTTTAATTTTAGAAGAACTGAACCATGCTCTAAGTCGCGGCGCAAGAATTTATGCAGAAATTGTCGGCTACGGCATGACCTGTGATGCTTACCATATGACCTCACCTGTACCTGGTGGTGAAGGTGCTGCTCGAGCCATCCAGCTGGCCTTAAAGGATGCAGAACTGACCGCAGAACAGATATCATATATCAATGCTCATGGCACTAGCACTCCGATCAATGATCCAACAGAAACCGCTGCCATGAAAAAAGCACTGGGTGACCATGCTTATAAGGTAGCAATTAGCTCTACCAAATCAATGACAGGCCATCTTTTGGGGGGTTCTGGAGGTATTGAAGCAGTGGCAACAGTGCTGGCAATTGCCAATAAACGGATTCCACCTACTATCAATTTAGAAAATCCCGATTTAGAGTGTGATTTAGATTACGTTCCTAACTCTAGTCGTGCTTTAGATGTCGAAGTGGCATTATCCAATTCATTTGGTTTTGGTGGTCATAATGTCACACTAGCTTTTAAAAAGTACACCTAAAGTTGGACGTTTGAGATTTTGGATCAGGACATTGGGCATCGGGTATGAGGCATTATTGCACATCTAGCGTTATCGGCAATAATTCTTGTCCCGAGAGATCCCTTTGCTTTAACTTAGAGAGATTTTTTTTAGAGAGATTTTTAAAGAGAATGCATAATTCAGTTTCTTTAGCAACCGATATCTGAGGGAATTCTCCATAAAATAAATCTAAAATCTCAATCAAAAATCCTTGATTGTGCGGGTTGTCCGTCAACAAGTACCAATGGGATGATGAGGATACTACCTTGGGAAAGTTAAAAAATAATAACCCCAATGGTAGATAAGCTCAAAAAGTGCTAACCCGTCGTAAAAAACAAGAGATTATGGCTGTTGCAACCCAAACCCTTGAAGAACTTTGTATCAACTCAATCCGCTTTTTGGCAATTGATGCAGTAGAAAAGGCAAAGTCTGGTCACCCAGGTCTACCAATGGGCGCAGCGCCAATGGCGTTTGTGCTATGGGACCGCTTTCTGCGGTTTAACCCCAAAAACCCCAAGTGGTTTGATCGCGATCGCTTTGTCTTATCTGCTGGGCACGGCTGTATGTTGCAGTATGCCCTACTCTACTTGACTGGTTACGACAGTGTCACAATTGAGGACATTAAGCAGTTCCGTCAGTGGGGTTCTAAAACCCCTGGTCACCCAGAAAACTTTGAAACACCTGGGGTGGAAGTGACCACTGGACCGTTGGGACAAGGAATTGCTAATGGGGTTGGTTTAGCAATCGCAGAAGCGCATCTTGCGGCAAAGTTTAACAAACCCGATGCCAAGATTGTTGACCACTACACCTATGTCATTCTAGGTGATGGTTGTAACATGGAAGGCGTTTCTGGAGAAGCATGTTCCTTAGCAGGACACTTGGGATTAGGCAAGCTTATTGCCTTGTACGACGACAACCACATCTCGATTGATGGTTCAACCGACATTTCCTTTACAGAAGATGTCGCTAAGCGGTTTGAAGCGTATGGCTGGCACGTGCAGCACGTTCAAGATGGTAACAAGGACTTACAAGCAATTCACAAGGCGATTGAGGCAGCAAAAGCCGTTACAGATAAACCTTCATTCATCAAGGTCACAACAACTATTGGCTATGGTTCTCCAAACAAAGCCAACACAGGTGACGCCCATGGTAGTCCTCTAGGTAAGGATGAAATCAAACTTACCCGAGATAATTTAGGTTGGCAATTCGGTGACTTTGAAGTTCCCCAAGATGCTCTCAACCATCTGCGCAAAGCTGTTGAACGTGGAGCGAATCTAGAAAATGAATGGAACAAAGCCTTTGCCGATTACAAAGCTAAGTACCCTGAAGACGCCGCTGAGTTTGAGCGGTACCTAAGTGGCAAACTTCCTGAAGGTTGGGATAAGGTTCTGCCTACCTACACGCCTGAAGATAAGGCGATCGCCACTCGCAAAACATCCGAAGCTACAATTAATGTCATAGCTAAGGTTATACCAGAACTCATTGGTGGGTCTGCTGACCTCACCCACTCAAATAACACCTATATGAAAGTGTCTGGTGACTTTCAAAAAGGGCAATACCAAAACCGTAACCTGCGCTTTGGCGTTCGTGAACATGGTATGGGCGCGATTTGTAACGGTATAGCTCTGCACGGTTCTGGGCTCATTCCTTACGGTGCAACTTTCCTCGTTTTCACGGATTACATGCGAGCTGCAATTCGTTTGTCGGCTCTATCGCAAGCGGGAGTCATTTATGTCATGACTCACGACTCGGTCGCTTTAGGTGAAGATGGTCCTACTCACCAACCCGTAGAAACTATTCCTTCTCTAAGAGCTATTCCTAATCTCACAGTTATCCGTCCCGCTGATGGTAACGAAACCTCTGGTGCTTACAAAGTCGCAATTGAAAACGCAATTCAACACCGTCCTACCTTGTTAGCATTGTCGCGGCAAAACTTGCCACAATTGGCAGGCACCACTATCGACAATGTTGCTAAAGGTGGTTACATTCTTTCTGGCGGCGAAGGCACTCCCGACATTATCCTCATCAGCACAGGTAGCGAATTGCATTTGGTAGCGCAAGCTGCTGAAAAACTCCGTGCTGAAGGTAAGAACGTGCGTGTTGTCTCCTTGCCTTCTTGGGAATTGTTCGACGAACAATCAGCAGAATACCAAGAATCTGTATTGCCTAAAGCTGTGACCAAGCGTTTAGCTGTAGAAGCTGCTAGTAGCTTCGGTTGGTGCCGCTATTTGGGTAATGAAGGCAAAATCATTAGTGTTGATCGCTTTGGCGTATCTGCGCCTGGCGGCACTATCCTAGAAAAATTCGGCTTCACCGTTGATAACGTCGTAGCTAAGGCGAAAGAATTACTAGGTTAAGTAGCGATAGAAGATTTCTGATTTTTTCTAGGGTGGGCAAGATGCCCACCTTTTTTGTTTTGATGAATCTTAAATAAGCATGTAAAGCTTTGGTGAATTTACGGATGTATTAGGACAATTGGCACGTGCCTAATTTCTCAACCTTGACAGCACTATTGCTTGATAGTCGCTATTTCCTAAACCAAGGGAACCTCTAGTTAGGTGATTGCTAGCAATCAGTTGATTGAGAGTACGAATTCGATCCGGAGCAGCTGGATGGGTACTTAGAAATGCAGGTCCTGAGTTAGAGTTGACTAGTTTTTTCATAAAAGTCGGCATGGCTTCTGGATCGTAACCTTCTTTGGTAAATGTGAATAAGCCCCTACGGTCTGCTTCAAACTCATGACTGCGGCTTCCTGGCAGGTTCAGGGCTAGTTTTACTCCCAGATTCACAGCAGCATTGTTACTTAGTCCGGCTGCGCTTGCAAGTCCTGCTTCAATAGCTTGCTGCTTCATTTGCTGAATCACATGGCGTGCAGCAATGTGCCCCATCTCATGACCAAGAACACTGGCAAGCTGAGCTTCATTATCGGCAGCTGCTAACAAACCAGTGGTGACATAGACATAGCCACCCATAGTAGCAAAAGCATTTATCTGTTTGTCCTTCACAACCTGAAACTTGTATGGGATACTGGGTCGTTGGCTGTGGGGAACTAATCGCTGTCCTATCTGATTGACATATTGAGAAATCACCGGATCGTTGAGCAGGTGAAATTGACTTTCTAGGATCTGCTTGTTCATCTGACTACCTAGGCTAATTTCCTGCTTGTCAGAAAGCTGGGACAGTTGAACAGCCTGGATACCACCAACTAGAAGGTCAAATAGTGAGGCGTCGGCTGGTAAAGCAGAAGACGTTGCCCAAATCCCCAAAGCAACAATCAGCGAGAGGAGAGGGTACATCCATTGAAACCGATTCAATAGGCGAGGTAACCAAATTGTTTTTCGGTGGATCTTCATGACAGTCACAATACAAATTAAGGCAACGCAATGAACTACCAGCCCTTACTTCGTTGAAGAGCTGGTTTCTACATCCAGCCCAGTAAGAGTAGATTTTGAACGCTTCTTTGCCCCTAGTTGCCTCATGCTTCCCGCAGTTTTACGAGTGCGTGAGGTAGAGCTAGACG
>JAJPJF010000172.1 GCA_021324415.1 Nostocales cyanobacterium Centralia_MAG_434 | reverse complement strand
CCCTTGTCCCCTTGTCCCCTTGTCCCCTTGTCCCCTTGTCCTCCCTGTCCCCTTGTCCTCCCTGTCCTCCTCTGCTTTTTGGTCATTTTCAACTATTTGAGTAAAAATACTCAAAAAATCTTGACTAAGAATAAGTACTTATTTAAAATAATTAAGAAAAGTTAAGAAATATAACAAATCCTTTTAATACCAGACTAATTTTCAGAGGACATGAATGCGGAAGAACTTGTAAGACGCTATGCTGCAGGGCAGAGAAATTTTTGTCGTGTAGATCTTAGAGGTGAAAACCTCAGTGAGGTTTGTCTCACAGATGCAGATTTAAGGGGAGCAGATCTTAGTGGTGCTGATCTCAGCTGGGCAATTCTTTATCAAACAGACCTCAGTGAGGCTAACTTGAGAGACGCCAATTTAAATGGAGCAAATCTAATTGCAGCAATTCTATTTCAGACAGTTTTGGATTCTGCCGATTTAAGTAGAGCCAATCTCAGCAGGATAAGCTTATTTGAAGCTGATTTAAGAGAGACAAATCTGACCAAGACCAATTTAACTTGGGCTTCTTTAGTCAAAGCAAATTTGACCAGAGCAATTTTAAATCAGACCATCTTGACTGGTGCTGACTTGAGTGATGCTGACTTGAGTGATGCTCTATTGGTTGGAGTGAGTTTGAGAGGAGCAACCTTGACAGGGACAATTATGCCTGATGGTACGCTTCATAACTCGTCTTGATCAGAAAAATTTAACATTGATAGTTAATGTTAAGGGTTAACTATCAATGCGAGAGCATACTTTCCAAAAATATAGGCGCTACGACTCAGATGTGGCTGGTGATTCCTGTGGTATCGTATTCAGAACGAGCTTTTGGTTCCGCCGCAGAATTGTTAAGATTGATTGCACTCCAACTTGCTCATGCGTTAACACCTTATGCAAATCATCAATACTGGCAATTGGTTGATTGTTGAAACCAACAATCACATCACCTTCCATTAAACCCGCGTTCTGTGCTGGACTTTTTTGTTCCACAGAAATCACTAAAATACCACTTTCCACAGACAACTCATGAAATAGCACTACGCGGCGAGGTATTGGTACGTTTTGTCCACCGATGCCAATATAGCCACGCCGGACTTTACCATCTTTCATCAATGCTGGGATGACCATCTTTGCCGTATGAATTGGCACAGCAAAGCAGATACCTTGTGCTGACATTATGACGGCTGTATTAATGCCAATAACTTCACCGTGGGAGGTCACAAGTGGTCCGCCAGAGTTACCTGGGTTCAGTGCAGCGTCGGTTTGAATCATGTTGTCAATCAGCCTACCAGAACGGGCTCTAAATGAACGCCCTAGAGCACTGATAACTCCGCTGGTAACAGTTGTTTGAAATCCGTAGGGATTACCAATAGCGATCGCTAGTTGACCAACCCTCAAAGACTGAGAATCTCCTAAGCGTGCAGCCACCAAGTTTGGCGCGTTAATTCTAATCACTGCCAAATCAGTGTCTGGGTCATCACCAATCATCTGTGCAGGGTAACTCCGACCATCTGACAAAGTCACTTCTATTTTTGTAGCACCATGTACAACATGGCTATTGGTCAAAATATAGCCATCTTTTGTGAATACGAATCCAGAGCCATTACCACGTACTTCTTGTGTTAAGGGTTGATTATATCTCTGTCTTCCTTGCAGCTGTCGTTGCACATCAATATTGACAACAGCTGGCCTGACTTTGTCCACTACGCTGATCACAGCTTGTGAATATGCATCCAGTAGCTGCTCATCCGCACTAGAGGTAGTGTTTTGCTGCCGATAAAAAGTTGTTTCAGCAGGGGTGCGCGTCCCCTCGTTGTCGAAACTAGCGTTCGATAACCATTGCAGATTTCTGACCATGTCTGCTAATCCTTCCGTTTCGTAGAGAGGGGAGATTGAGTTGTGTTTTTTTCATATTGACAAGAAAACTACTATTTCGACAACAACTGTCCCCCAATCAGCCATAGCTAGACTATTGCGATTGCAAAAGCTTTTGATAAAAACTGTATCTAAAATCGGAGACTACAGATTGAGAGTAACCTTGCTTCATAAGACTTTGAGCAGTTTGACAGATCGTAAATGTACGTTCTAAGTCTGCCAGAAGGTATTCAATAGCCCCGCAAAAAGAATCTTTGTCATCGGCAATCATTACACTTTCCGTATGCTTTGCATTTATTCCTTCTAGTGCCGACGTTGTGCATATAACTGGTATTCCTTGAGCCATAGATAGCATTATTTTAGTTTTTAACCCCCCGCCTATTCGTACAGGAGCTATGCTGATACTATCTTTAGAAAATTCATACAAATCTTCAATAAAACCGACAAAGCAGACTCCACTAGGATGATTTTTGTATTTTTTAATTATATTTGGTCTCCATCTTCCTCCTACAACATAAAGTCTTAGGCCATATTTTTTGAAAACTTCCTCTGCCGTTTCCTCAAGAAACCACTCTACAGCATCTAAATTAGGATAATGATGTCCTCCTCCTACAAATACTAACTTATTAGGTCGATGAAAATTTTCTTTACTTAATTCTTTAAAATCTCTATCAAGAATAGGAAAAGGAGAAATCAGAAAGTCAATTTTGTTATTTTTGTCTCCTATAGCTTTCTTTAAAATTTCATCTTCTGCTTGATTGAACGTTATAACAGCATTAGCTTGTTCAAGTAAGGATATTTCCGTTGATTTATAGAAATTCATAATATAGTCAGCAAAAACAGATTTTATTTGTTTTGCTTTGATATGAGATTCAATTCTATTAAATATACACTCATGCTCTACAAATACTTTTTTGACATAGGGAGGAATCAATGTCACTAAATTTAAGTTTTCTATGTGTTCCAATTGAACAATGTCAATTTTATCTTTTAAGATTATCTCATAAATCTTTTCAACAAAGTCTATATTATGGGTAGAATAGGGATTCCATAATATTTCAATAAACTCCTCTTCTTCAGCAGAAATATGAGCATTCCCATTACCCTTTAGTAGGAATTTCAAGAAAGCTGTGACTTTATTTTTGACAATGCGTAGTAAATTATATGTTTTTTTCTTAATAGTTTCCTCGCCTAGTTTACATGACTCATCTGCAATATAAACTTTGACCTTTGGTAATAATTCCTTGAGTTTATCAAAGTCTCTATCTTTAATAGTGCTGTTGTCTGGAAGTAATAGACTTATGTTACATTTATGACTTAGATATTCAATTATGGCAAATTGAGCAATACTTGCACCAGTTTGTAAGGGATAAACCTGATGAAATGCAACAACAAGTATATTCATATTTGTCTTATTGATTAACTATTAAATTTATGTTTTTACTTTATGAAAAAGTCACTAAAAAATATCACTAATTTCAAGAAATACAATAAAAAAGATTCTAAAATATACCTTGAATATTATAGTGATCTTATATGAGTGGTAAGAATTAAAATTACTAGAATCCCAGTTTCTTAGAGAAACCGGGATTCTCGTTTCTCACCATTGCTATACTTGGCTGATGGCTGATCTTTTGAGTTACCCTTGTGGTACCTAAGTTATATCAGTTAATGAATGATTTCATCTTTCCATAGTAGTAGAGATCAACAAAAGGGGTAGATAATATTTAATGAGGGTAATCACGCTGACGTATCTTTGCGTCTTTGTGATTTCCTCTGAATTAGTTTAGCTAGCCAGTGTTTTTGGTTTACTTCTAATCAGTTCCACCCCACGTCCATGTAGGTTTGTCATTCTTTACATTCTTTTTAAGAACGACTAGAGGATAGTCATTAGGATCGTAGCCACCTGCTAAATCCAAGATCAAGTAAACCTTACCCTTGACAAAATGCATTCGTAAATAATTGGTATGCCCAGAGTATTCTTGACCATTGACCTTAGTGATTCCAGCAGACGCTAAGCACTTAGCATACTTTGGTTTCAGCGTCCCAACCCATGTAACACTAAAGCTATTACTTTGTGCCACAGAGATGTTACTTGCGATCGCACTTAGGTCAACAGAGCCATCCGTAGCAAAACTACCTTCTTGATAAGGATGGGGTTGCTCAGTAACAATGATATAGTCTGGACAAGTTTTTTTGTTCTCATTCTCGCTATGAACTTTTAGTTCAATGGTTTGTTGTCCTTTTTGTGCGTAAGCACTCAAACCAAAAAAGAGGAACAGTAAACCAATACTTGAACTTATGAGCAGATACTTAATTGAAAGGATTTTCATAATACTTTGTGAAGTGCTAGTAAGACTACTAGCACAAAAACATATTTATGGTTAAATTGGTAACATTCTATGAACTGATCTTTTCTGTCAACCAATATTCCTGAACTGATGAATCACTTTTCGTCCATTACACCCCATTCTCAGGAGGCGCTTGTACAGCCGACTCCCCTGAATCATCTGTGTGGCTCCAAACAGTTGTTTCGTAAGCGCTATAGAATTCTGCGAATGTTAGGTAAAGGTGGTTTTGGCATCACATTTTTAGCTCAAGATGCTGTGTTACCAGGAACTCCTCTTTGCGTTATTAAACAGCTTTGTCCCAATACGACGGATAAGAAAAGCTGGCAACTCGCTTGCGATCGCTTTGAAAAAGAAGCAAAAATCTTGGGTCAGCTGGGTAGCCATTCTCAGATCCCTATGCTGCTAGACTACTTTGAAGCGCAGGGTGAATTTTATCTAGTTCAAGAATACATAAGGGGTTATACATTAGCACAAGAAATTAGGCGAAGGGGTGCTAAAGATGAAGTTGCCGTCAAGCAGTTCTTACAAGAATTACTGTCAGTGTTGCAGTATGTTCATAAAAATCATGTGATTCATCAGGATATTAAACCCCAAAATATAATTCGCTGTAAAGACGATGGGCGTCTAGTATTAATAGATTTTGGAGCAGTCAAAGAAGAATTGATTCATACCACTAAAAGTGCTGCAAATACAATCTCAACTCTCAATTTTGTCGGGACTGTAGGATTTGCTGCACCTGAACAGTTGTCTTTTCGTCCAGTCTATGCAAGTGATATTTATGCCGTTGGTGTAACTTGTCTTTGTTTATTGACAGGAAAAACACCTTTAGAATTCGACTATGACTTAAAAACAGGTGAGATATTTTGGCAAAAAGAGGTAGCTATCAGTGACACTTTTGCTCAGATTTTGGGGAAAATGCTCAAAAATTCCTTACATGAACGCTTTCAGTCAGTGAATGATATTTTATGGGCTTTGGAGTTAGAATCTGCTCTACCTAGTTTAGTCAACTGTTTAGCCAGTCAACGATTGAAAGATGATAGTAAAATTCTAAGAGAAGAAGAAAATTCCTCAAAATACCAGCCACCTATTGTAAAGACTGCACACGCGATTCGCGAATGGCAAGCAAAGTTAAACGCGAGAACTGATCATAATAAGCTAAATCGTTTTTTTCCTCAAATTTCAAATTGAACTTTAATGCTAAATAAGATATTTTTTTGATTGTATTATTAAATATCTCAGTAACATTAAATACAAAATTCTTTTTAGTAGTAACGTCTAAAAATTCCCTGTGTTTCAGGAGCATCTCCTAAATAGAATAAGTAGTGCGTTCGCGAAGCGTGTGCTTTGCACTCACGTCTCGCTCGCGTGATATATCTAGCGAGGAAGATGCTCGCACTACGAAATACTGCCACATCAGGAGCCAACACCTGTGCGACTAGCTCAGCTTTCTCATCTACTTTTTGTGTTGCAATGTCTTAATGGCTAGTGTAGTGGCACATCCTTGAATCTGTTCTGTCTAATTCCTCTGGACTTTGGAAGTACGTCATATTTTCTCTTTGATACGTTGTAAATCTTCAAACTCAAGAGAGTTTACTCACCTTAACTATCAATAGGTGTTGCCGTCTAGAGTATCTGAATTAACAAAATCTTACAATCGTTTTTGACAATCTTGTTCATGGAACTTCATTCCATAACGTAGTTGTCATACCTCATTTTTTAAAGCCTGGGGATTGTTCCTCCACCAGGCTTTTTATAAAAATAATTAGAATTGTTGCTATGCTCAGGTTTTATTACAATGTCGTGTCTCCAAATTCCCGTCGTGTTTGGATAACTCTGTTGGAAAAAGAACTAAAGTTTGAACTAGTAGAGGTTAAATATTTCGATGGTGAACAATTCAAACCCGAGTTTTTAGCAATTAACCCTTTCCACCACGTTCCCACTTTAGTGGACGACGGCTTTACCTTAATTGAATCTTTAGCAATCTTGGATTATTTAGAGGCAAAGTACCCTACACCTACTATGTTACCCACTGATGCGAAGGATTTGGGAATTGTGCGAATGGTGCAACTCATAACAGTGAATGAGTTAATGCCTGCCACTCTCCCACTAACGCCAATGATATTAGGCTTACCAGGAGCAGACCCAGAAAAAATTGAGCACCTCGTACAAAAAATCTTAACAGTGCTGAAGTTTTTTGAAGGTTTGCTCGATCATCGCCCTTTCTTCGGTAGCGAAAGCATCACTCTTGCCGAACCTGTAGCCGGTACTATAGTACCCTGGTTGATAATGGGTGGCATTTCCCTGGACTCATATCCCAAGCTCAGTGCTTGGTGCGATCGCCTAATAGCACGTCCGGCATGGCAGAAAACCCAAACCCCAGAAATTATGGCAGCCATAAAATCTCGTATGGCAACTAGGATAACAGAGACGCCTTCGTCTTAATTTGAAAATCTCAATGAGCTACAGCAATGCTACTCGCTAAGACAGCGATCGCTCGTGCATATTGAGGATCAGAGTGAGTCCCAATAAGTGCTGGGTGTGTTCCTAGCTCCTGCTGCTGAGCTTGTGTTAAGCTCACCTTAACATCTGGCTGAATACCTTTGTGGTGAATATCCGTGCCATTTGGTGTAAAGTAATGCTCGACTGTCACTGCCAACCCAGAGCCATCAGAAAGTTGATGCAACTGTTGAACTAAACCTTTGCCAAAAGTTGTCGTACCCACTACCATTGCACGTTTGTTATCTTTGAGAGCACCTGTGAGAATCTCACTTGCGCTTGCTGAATTGCCATCAACCAAAACAACCAATGGTTTTTTAGTCAATGCTGTTTTATTCGCTTTCAGTTCCTCTCTACCTCCAGCACGGTTGACTGTACGCACTATCCCACCGTTATCCAGCCACATGCGCGCAATTTCAACACTAGAGACCAACAATCCACCAGGATTGCCACGCAAATCTAACACAAACCCATCTACCTGTTTAACCTTTAGGTTCTCAATTGCCCGCCGCATTTGTGCTGGTGAGGTGGCACTAAATTCAGAGAAGCGGATATAGCCAATTTGCCTGGAGTTTTCTTTCCTGAGGTTATAACTTACCTTTGGAACTTCAATATTTGCACGTGTGATTTTTACATCAAACTCACTTTTGCCAGAACGCGTCAGCCGCAAAGTCACTGGTGTGCCAACCTGACCACGAATCAACTTAGAGGCTTGCTCTACAGTCATTCCTTGAGTAGGCTTTCCATCAATTGCCTCAATCAAATCTCCTGCTTTGACACCTGCTTTAAGCGCAGGAGCATTGTCTACCGTTGCCACAACCATCAGTTGCTTGGTTTTTTCATTCAGTTCCATCTGAATGCCAATTCCAGACAATTGCCCCACAATTGATCTTTCTGTGAGAGCTTGATATTGTTTAGGGTCAAGAAATCTTGTGTATGGATCTCCTAGTTGTTTCAGCGCTTTCTGAATAGCTGTGTAGGCTTGTTCTCGGGAGGTGTAGTTTTGGCCCAGCAGTTCTGCTCTTGTTGCTTGCCAGTCAGTGTGATTAAATGTACCATCTACATACTCACGGTTCACAAGTTGCCAGGCTTCATCTGCAACTACTTTTGGACTATCCTGCAGCATGGCGTGGACAGCGCGACATCCAACAAAGCTCAATACAGACAAAGTCGCAGTTGTTGCGATCGCTCCCCCAAGAATAACAACTTGGAGTAGCGAGAAACGTGGGAAAGATTTAAGCATTGAGATTTAGGGTCAAGGTGGTTAGATAGTTTTTCAATTATGCCGTCACCTGCTATGAACTTGATTAAAGTTCTAGCAACTTTTGCTATTAAGATGATTATGTGATTATTTAGTAATTTTTGATGCTGTTTTTTCTGGGCTTTATCTCCTTATCTGAAATATTTTGTATCTAATTATTAAGTATAGGTAATATACTATTTAACAGCTTAGTGATTGTTGGTAAGATGCGTAGCACAGTAGCTCTGAAGAATAGGCTCAAAAAAGATATGCTGCATAGGTTTAACACCCGTTTTCAAGAGCTTAATGCCAGTATTTAACATTTTAGACGTTAACCTCTGCGATGATTCTATATTAGGAAATTGATTTTTACAACAAATAAATGTCTGAAAATCATGGCTTAGTGAGAGTTGTGTACAGCGATAATTGCCTCAAACCCATTAACATACATGAGTACGAAAAGCTAGCCACTGAGCATCTATCTCAAATGGCACTTGATTACTACAACAGTGGTGCTTGGGATGAAATCACTTTGCAGGACAACTGTGCTGCCTTCAAGCGGGTCAAACTCCGACCGCGAATGCTCGTGGACGTAAGCAAACGTAACCTGACTACCAAAGTTTTAGGTCAAACGCTCCAAATTCCCGTACTAATCGCTCCCATGGCATTTCAATGCCTTGCTCATTCCGAGGGAGAAATTGCTACAGCTTTAGCCGCAGCTAAGGCAGGTGTTGGCATGGTACTCAGTACGCTGTCTACCAAAAGCATAGAAGAGGTGTCAACATCAGTTCACAACACCAACTTTGTAGCTCCTCAATGGTTTCAGCTTTATATTCATAAAGATCGAGCGCTCACCCGTACTTTGGTAGAAAGGGCTTATGCAGCAGGTTATAAAGCACTCTGCCTAACCGTAGACGCACCAGTTTTGGGTCAACGGGAACGAGACAGGCGTAATCAGTTTACTTTACCACTAGGCTTAGAATTGGCTAACTTAACTAGTCTATCAGGACTAAATATTCCTGATCCAGAGGGAGAATCAGGGCTATTTACATATTTTGCCGAACAACTCGATCCGGCGGTCACTTGGCGTGATTTAGAATGGTTGCAATCTTTGTGTCCTTTACCCTTAGCAGTCAAAGGGATTTTGCGGGGTGATGATGCAGCTCTTGCAGTGGAGTACGGAGCTAAAGCAATTGTTGTTTCTAATCATGGTGGTCGCCAACTCGATGGGGCGATCGCCACTCTTGATGCTTTGGCTGAAATAGTCGAAGCTGTGGACGGTCGAGCCGAAGTGATTTTAGATGGAGGTATCCGTCGGGGTGTGGATATTCTTAAAGCTCTAGCTTTAGGAGCCAAAGCTGTCCTCTTAGGACGTCCTGTACTGTGGGGATTAGCTGTAGGAGGAGAAGCTGGCGTGGCTCATGTGATTGAACTTTTAAGAAATGAGCTAGATGTGGCAATGGCTTTAAGTGGGTGTACGAGTCTGGATGATGTTGACTCTAGCTTGCTAGCCTGGGAAAAGCATCAGGTTATTAGCTAGAAAAGTGAAATTGTACAAGCGCACATTTACACTCATCTTACTGTTCATTACTATTGTAGGACTCGTCTGGAGCACTTACCTATTAAAACCACCATCTGAGGATTTTTGTACTGGAGAAGGCTATCTACCCCCTGACCATCCTACCAAAAGTGTTTACGCTATCAAAGTTGTGGTTGAGCCGTGGCTAGGTGAACACCATGTTTACGGTATTTTTCAAGTTAATAGTCAAAAATCCCCACCTGGCCATCCAGTGATCCTCACAGTAGTTGGTGGTGGAAGATACTGTGAAACTACCAATCCTATTGGTGAATATTTTCAAGGAATAGAAGCTTCACCAGGGTATTATTTAACCAAACATTATGTTAGAACTCGTACAGCATTGTGGTCAAGTATCCACGGCTCTTTTTATCAACTTCAACAACCACACAATTGGACGCTGACTTACGTAGAGTAGATGAAGTGCCAAGATAAGAGCTTGAAATTCTCTACCTTGGCGATTATATTCAGTTTTTAGCGTGTTTGTCCTACCAATTGCGCTCTGATTTTGGGATCTACATTTTGTGGTTGATCTCCATTCAAATCAATTCGTACTGGCTGAACATGCCAAATATCTTGAGCATACTGGCGAATTGAACGATCTGAGGAAAAGAAACCTGAACGCGCCGTATTGAGAATTGACATTTTTAACCAGTTTTGTTGATCGCGGTAGGAATGGCTAATCTTTTGCTGACACTCAATGTAAGATTGGTAATCGGCAAACAACAAATAATCATCTCGGTTTTTGAGAGATTCCACCAATGGTTGAAACAAATTGCTGTTACCCTTGGAAAAGTAACCTGATGCAATCTGATCAATTGCCTGTTTAAGTTGGGGATTACTGTTGTAGTAGTCCCAGGGATGATAGCCTTGTGCTTTTGTTTGAGAGACTTGTTCTGCTGTCAACCCAAAAAGGAAAAAGTTTTCAGCACCGACCTGATCGCGAATTTCAATATTCGCTCCATCTAATGTGCCAATGGTTAATGTACCATTCATTGCAAACTTCATGTTGCTGGTACCTGAGGCTTCCTTACCTGCGGTGGAAATCTGCTCGGAAAGATCAGCGGCTGGATAGATTCGTTGAGCGAGTGATACGTTGTAGTTTTCGAGAAAGACAACCTTGAGGCGATCGCCAATATCTGGGTCGTGATTCACTACATCCGCAACTGAATTAATCAGCTGAATGATGAGCTTGGCGATCGCGTAACCAGGTGCAGCTTTACCCGCAAAAATGACTGTTCTTGGGACAAAATCTACACTGGGATGTTGTTTGATATAGTTATACAGTGTGATGACGTGTAGGATATTCAAATGCTGACGCTTGTACTCGTGCAGTCGCTTCACTTGCACGTCAAATAGGGAATTAGGATTAACATTAGTGCCAGTTGTTTGCAGAATGTACTCTGCCAAATCTTGCTTATTGTCCTGCTTGATTTGTCGCCATTGCTGGCGAAACTCTTGGTCGTTTACGAATGCTTCTAGCTGCTTGAGTTCGTCTAAATTTTTAATCCAGCCCCTACCAATTTTATTTGTGATGAGTAGTGATAGTTTGGGGTTGGAAAGCAAAATCCAGCGACGGGGAGTGACTCCATTCGTTTTGTTGCTGAACTTTTCTGGAAACAGTTCATAGAAGTCTCGAAATAGGTCGTGTTTGAGAATTTCGGTGTGTAGTTCTGCAACACCATTGATAGCATGACTGCCAACACAGGCGAGATTAGCCATCCTCACGCGTTTCTCTGCACCTTCTTCAATTAACGAGAGGCGAGCAATTCGTTGATTGTCTCCAGGATATTTAGCACGTACTGCATTCAGGAAGCGTTGGTTAATCTCAAAAATAATTTCCAAGTGTCGCGGTAAAAGTCTACCAAAAAGGCTTAAAGGCCAACGCTCTAGTGCTTCAGAAAGAACAGTATGATTGGTGAAACCAAAGGTTTGTTGTGTGATGTCCCAAGCTTTATCCCATCCTAATTGATATTCATCCACTAGAAGCCGCATGAGTTCCGCAATACCAATCGTAGGGTGTGTATCGTTAATTTGGATGGCAAATTTATTAGGGAAATTGTCAAAGTTGTCGTGACTTAACAGATAGTTGCGGATAATATCTTGCAGAGAGCAGGAAACAAAGAAATATTGCTGTTCTAAGCGAAGCTCTCGACCTTGGTAGTTGTTGTCATTTGGGTAGAGAACTTTGGTGATATTTTCTGAGAAGACTTTATCAGCTACGGCACGAGCGTAGTCCCCAGTGTTGAAAATCGCAAAGTTAAATTCATCACTTGCTTTAGCACTCCATAATCGCAGGGTGTTGACTGTGTTGGTGTTGTAGCCAGCGATTGGTGTATCGTAGGGTGTACCCAACACAGTTCTTTCTGGTATCCAACGCACCTGATAGCGTCCATGCTCATCTGTGTAAGCTTCTGTGTGTCCACCCAGTTTGACTTGAACAATATACTCTGGACGGGGAATTTCCCATGGGTTGCCAAAGCGTAACCAACGATCTGGCACTTCCACCTGAGCACCATTACGAATTTGCTGCTGAAAAATGCCGTATTCATAACGAATGCCATAGCCAATGGCAGGCATTTCTAAGGTCGAGAGAGAATCTAAAAAGCATGCAGCTAATCTCCCCAAACCACCGTTACCTAATCCTGGCTCATCTTCCTGTTCCATCAAATCGTGCAAATCATGACCAAACTCTCGCACAATTTCACGAGCTTGCTCATACAATCCGACGTTGATGAGGTTTTTGCCTAGTTGTCGTCCAACTAAATATTCAGCAGATAAATAGCAAAGAACTTTCACATTTTTCTGAAAGTTGGTTTGCTCGACAGTCCTGATCCAGCGGTGTAGTAAGCGATCGCGTATCGTGTACGACAATGCCATATAGTAATCGTGTGCTGTTGCCCAACCTTTATCTTTTGCCTGAATATAGTACAGGTTATCCAACAAAGCACGCTTGAGCGTTTCTGTATCCATACCTGTGCGATCGTCCTGCACTTGAATCACATGCTCTGTACGACGAATGTGCTTTTTCAAAGCAGGAGCGTGTGTGTGCGATCTTTTTCTCAATCCGTTGTTATTCATGTTGGCAATCTTTAAGAAATTGTGAACACTCGCAACTCGGTACTCGGTCATTAGTGAGAGTTAAAGCGACTCAATTCGCTCTGATATCCCACTTTAGTTATGTAAGTAAGCTGATAACCTCTAGCTTAAGAAACAATAATGCTGAGAACTTCTGGGTTAATTTTGATTCAGCTTTTTAGGATTAAGAAGATCGACGAGAAAAAAGTACTGTTATTCTACTGATTTACTGTACAATACTTATCAGCTACGACTGCTTCTTGTGGAAGATTGATGACAATGTACCAAGGAAGCGGACTTTGCAAAGAAGGCCCTATAGATCAAACTCTGGAGTCTCATGAGCAACAAGCATATTGAAGTCAAACCAGTAGCAACTTTCATCGGTGCGGAAATCAGCGGTGTCGATCTCTCTCGTCCTCTGCATGATGATGCAGTCCAAGAAATTCGTCAGGCTTTATTGAAGTGGAAGGTCGTGTTTTTTCGCGGTCAGAACATTGATCATGCTGCACAGATTGCGTTCACGTCTCGTTTCGGCGAAGTGACCTATGCTCATCCTCATGAGGATGAGCCAATCGAAGGCTTCTCTCAAATCCTGCCGATTGATCGCAGCCGTTACGAGCGGCGTAATGGTCTACGCCGTTCTAGCTACGAGAGCCGTTGGCACACTGATGTAACAGCGGTTGTTAACCCACCTGCAGGATCGATTTTGCGTGCGGTTAACGTCCCCAGCGTTGGTGGTGACACACAGTGGACTAATCTAGTTGCAGCTTACGAGGGTCTGTCCGCACCTCTGCGTGCACTGGCAGACGGATTGAAAGCTGAACATCGCTTCAATGCACGATTGCAGTTGCCTAGCAACAGCAAGCTCGCTCAGCGGATTGCGGCTAATCCCCTAGTTTCCATCCATCCTGTGGTACGTGTTCATCCCGAGACTGGTGAACGTGCCTTGTTCGTGAATCCTGGCTTCACCTCGCGTATTCTTGATGTGTCACCACAAGAGAGTGAGTTGCTGCTTGAGTTATTCTTTAACCAGATCACCAAGCCTGCCTACACCACACGCTTCCGGTGGAACAACGGTGACATTGCATTCTGGGATAACCGCGCCACTGCACATTTAGCCCCTCAAGATTTGGATCATCTTGAAGTCGAGCGCGTGCTCTATCGCACCACCATTAAGGGTGATGTTCCAGTTGGGATCGATGGTTTCCGTTCCCAAATAGTTGAAGGAGAGCCGTTCGGTACTCAAGTGCCAAGCGTCTTGAAGCAGAAACTAGAGGAGCTAAAAGCAGAACCAGTACTGTCATAAACTGCAGAGTGGTGAGCAGGGTTGCACACTATTCCACAGCCTAGTTTACCTACTTTCACAAAATCTACATAATCTTTATCAAGTTATGAGATTATAATTTTGACATCTAGTATTATGCCGTCGTTTACCCGACTCTTCGTAATTCAGTCGGGTATTTTTCTACATTTGTGTGCATAATATAATTCGATGTTACCCGAATATCCGAATGGAGATGGGTATTTTTTTACCAATTGTCATTTGGCTTTTTGTGGCCTAACCTAATATCCAAATAGTTAAATATATAGTGTAATCAAATACCACTTATTGTTAAAGCAAAAGTTAGGGTATTAACTTCTACAGTAGATTTTGCCTTACATATCCACCGTAAATTCATGACTAAAGTCATTGATGAGCTTGTGACTTTAGACACATAGCTTTAGCTTTCATGCCTCCTAAGATAGAGTTGTTCAACCTCAGCAACTCCAATAAAAGAATTTACAGGAGTAGTCATGAAAAAAGCCTTGTTTTTGTTGCCTGGAGTAGTCGCGGTA
This sequence comes from Nostocales cyanobacterium Centralia_MAG_434, assembly GCA_021324415.1. Classification (GTDB taxonomy): domain Bacteria; phylum Cyanobacteriota; class Cyanobacteriia; order Cyanobacteriales; family Nostocaceae; genus JAJPJF01. Next base: position 8,567 of record JAJPJF010000172.1, on the reverse strand, counting down.
ATGTTTGCTGCTGCTCCCATAATTTCCGGACATAACAGTACTGCCCTTGCTGATCAAGCTCGTACAGGTGGATGGCATGGGCACGATGCGCTAGAAAAACTAAATCTAACTGATAGCCAGAAGACACAAATCAAACAAATACGTGAGTCTGCCAAGCAGCAAATGGATGCTGTTCTCACGAGTGACCAAAAGGCTCAACAACAACAAGCCAGACTTCAACACACCAGACCAAAACTGAACCTAAGTGACGACCAAAAAGCGCAACTCAAACAAATTCGTCAGTCCACTGAAACTCAAATTAATGCAGTGCTGACTCCCCAACAACAACAACAGCTTCAGCAATTGCGCAGTCAAAAGCATCAACAACATAGTGAACACTCCTCCTAACTCCGGCTCAGGCTTTTCAGAACGCAAAATTTGAGCCGGCAAAATTCCCCACTCGCTTTGGCAGTGGGGTAGTTTATCAAGCTCCCAAAGCTTTATCCCACTCCAACTGATGAGCCAAACCATACTTGATAAAATCTTCTACTGTGGCTTTATCACTTTTTCCAAAAACACCTAAGCTGTAGGGGTTATCTTGCATACGTTGTGTGACTAGCTCTCTCTCAAATTGTACTGATTCCTCTCTCGGCTTATCTGTTTTAAAAAAGTCTACAACCAAAACAGTTCTATCATAATTGGTATAATTATGCGGACAGTGTGGATAGCTATGATCTAAAACCATGAATTGACCTTCATGCCAATAGAGCTTCTCATGGCATATTTTCATAGCGATATCTCCCTCTGGCACGATTAATCCTAAATAGCCACGATTCATGTGAGGGTTGTAGTTTACATGAAGCTTGATATCTAAGCCAGGATGAAATGTACCAAAATACACATTTCTGATGATATTATCATCCTCCCGGTTCACTTTTTCGATCACATTAGCCAAATTTGGGAAGTATTTTTCTCTAAGTAGAAGTGCTTCTTCTGATGCATTATTTAGCTCAAAATTAGGATATCGTATTTGATGGAATTGAATATATTCTTCAATAAATAGACCTTGAAATAAAATTCCAAAAGCGCTGTATTTAGAATTGCTCTTGGTTTTAATGGTTTTACTTTTAGGACCTAAAACATCATAAGTAAACTTTAATTCCTCATTAGATGCATGGTGAGTAAAGTGTGTAAACTCATCTCTAATGACTTGCCAATTATCTTGAAAGCTTTTGAGAAAAGGAAATTGCTTTGGGTCTAGATGATACTCATTAAAATTTTCCATTATCTTTTCTGCTCCATATTTACTAGAGATCATGAGACATATTAATCTTCTGTTTGAGGATGACAACTTTTGGTTATGTTCCCATTTTAATGCGAAGCTTGAACTGTCTGACTTAAGGCGCGTGGTGCGGAGCATCCCCCAAATGGAGTAAGTAGTGCGTTCGCGAAGCATGTGCTTTGCACTTATGTCTCGCTCACGTGATATATCTAGCAAGCAAGATGCTAGCAATACAATCTGCTAACTTGGTTGGCTATGTACCAAGGTTGTGTTTTTTTAGGAAACAAAAGAAGTTTCCGAAAAATTTGGCATCTATCCTTAGGTTAAATCACGTTATCTTGTATTTCCTGAATTTGACTTACGTGCAACTAGCAGGTAGTTTGGTATTGTGAATTCCGTTAGCAAGAGAAAAATAAAAACTGGGAACCTGATATAAAGATGAGTCTTGCCATATATCTGGTCCTGAACGGCTTTTCCGATAGTGGTGGAGAGTTTCACACCTTGGTGGGTTTAAAATATCCCATTTTGTATAGGTATCCCAGTTCAAGCACTGACGTGCCTGTAAGCGATATTGGCAACTAGATTTTAGGGTTGTCATAGTTTGTGCAACTATCCTGGTTTTGTTCAACTGGGATAACTGATTCTCATGTTTAACGGGCTTACAGAAGCTTGGCGGTCAAGTATTAAGGAGATAACTTATGAATCAACAGCACCCAGCACACCGTTTCTGGAGTTACATAGCTGAATGTATTCGTCTCCTATACTGGATTTATTTTAAGCCCAATACCTTGGCTGACTACCTACAAGAGATTCACCCAGAATTAAAGCCAGATATCAATCCCTTGGCAAAACGAGCTGAGTTTTCCAATAACCCAAGGTTGCATCGCTACGCTGAGCAGGTTTGGTGGTTAACTGCCGTAACACCTCTGTTAGCCATGCTTGGAGTAGCATTGGTTTATCACTTATTCGGTGGTGAGCTATTTGAATCATTTTGCAGAGGTTTATTTTATTGGCTTGCTTGGTTAATCGGGCTGATGATAGCGTATGAGAACAATCGCAACCCAAAACGATGGTTTTCTGAATTTATCTGGATTTCCATTAGTACCTTCTGGATTTGGAATACTACTGTTCGCTTCGCACCACACATAATCAGACCGCTACTACTCACCTTACCTTTTTTAGTAAATCTACTTTCCATCATCAATCAATTCTTACATATACCTTTAGGTGTTTTGTTTGGGATAGTGGCAGGTATGGCATGTGGTGTGGAAAGAACTTTGGCATTTGGAGTAGTAGGAGGAGTTGCATTTGGAGGAGCGGGACACATGGCGTGGCTCCTGGAGATTTTACGTGCTTACTTTTGGTTCCCACAGTTGCGGTGGATAGATGAGCGAGAGAATTCTTCGGCTACCCATACAATACAATAGCGTTGCTGAATTTAGGTATAAATTATATTTGTATTGTGTTTGCAATACATCAGTTTTATTTGGTTTATGAAAATTCCAAACCCCAGAAACCCGGTTTCTTTAAGAAACCCGGTTTCTCTACCCTCACGAATCATTTTGGATAGCTATAGAGACCTAGCATTGCTACGTCTCTGGATATCCGTGAATTGTAAATTCATATTTTGATTTTGCAACGCCATGTAATTCTGTATTTAAAAATCTTTCCAAATTCTTGACATTGATTATCTAGAGTGAAATAAAGCATGCATTGTATCAACAAACAAGTGAAACAGGTTCAAGTCTGCCAACTTTTACCGAAAAAACGGGTGTAGGTGGTAGGGTGTGGGGTGTAGGGGTAAAAAGAAATTCTTGCAGAAAATGAACACCCTACTCTACACCCAAACGGGTTGAAAGCCCCTGAATTTATTTATGGAGAAAACAAAAAAATTATTCATAAATGAAATCCCCTCAATTTATTGATGGGTATACCCTACACCCTACACCCTACACCCTTCTTAAAAGGAGAGAATTTATGAAAAGGCTGATCTATACTACTGCACTCACTCTAGCTATTGCTTCTTTTAACCTCTGTGCACAAGCCAAAACTATCAAAACACCTGAACCCTTCATTGAGATTTTGAATCCAGTACAATTTCCTAAAATAGTCAAGCCCAGTAATGCGAATGTTGTTAGGCAATCTTTCAGTCTATGGATTCCCAAAACAAGTAGCAAAATTTCTCAGGTGATAATTAATGTACCTCGTGGGTTAAATGTTGGTAAGGACATAACAGTATCTGATAATTTACACACAAATCTTCAGACCAATATTGTTGTTAATGGCAATAAAATAGCCATCTCTTTCCCCCAGCTAGTTTCCCCTGGAACAACTCTTAATATTTCTCTAAACGAGGTAAATGTTAATGGTGTTTCTAATGACTGGGATTATTTGGTTTCTGCGAAATTTGTTGAAATGAACTCAGTGATTCCTGTTGGTATAGTTCAGTTTGGAGTCTATTAAAGAATGAGAATTTTAATAGTTGAAGATGATGAGCGGATTGCCAAACCATTAGCTGAAGATTTAAAGCATCAGTATCATATTGTGGATATGGCAAGTGATGGTATAGAAGGACTGTCAAAAGCTACAACAATTCCTTATGACCTGATCTTGTTAGATTTGATGCTGCCTCTTCTGGATGGCATTAACTTGTGTAAACGCTTACGTTCTTCTGGCTATAAGATGCTGATCTTGATGCTGACAGCACGAGATACAACAACAGATAAAGTGCTTGGACTTGATGCAGGGGCTGATGATTATCTTGTCAAGCCATTTGAGCTAGAAGAGCTATCTGCTAGGATCAGAGCTTTATCACGCCGCAACGAAAGTCATCATCCACCGATTTTAACACATGGAAAATTACGATTTGATCCAAGCGCACGCATTGTGACTTATGATGAGAATATTATTTCATTAACTCCCAAAGAGTATATGATATTAGAGGTATTTTTGAGAAATCCTAATCGAGTTTTTACTCGCTCATTTTTGCTGGAAAAGCTTTGGGAAATTGATAAAGAATCTGGAGAAGAAACTGTCAAAACCCATTTGACCAATTTGCGTCGTAAACTCAAAGCTGCAGGTGGCGATCCAGAAATAATCGAGACTGTATACGGTGTTGGTTATCGCCTGTGCATGTCGGCTTAAAGAACTGGTTACAAAATCAACTTGTGTTTCAGCAAATCCAATATAAGTTACTATTATCCTATTTAGCTGTTCTGGCTTCAATCTTAGGAATATTTACTCTCGCTGTACGAATTTTCTTTACTCATAGCCTTAACCAACAACTTATAGAAAAACTGAGGACTTTAGGACAGAGTGCTGCTAATGCTGAGGTTGATGATGGTCTCCAAAAAGGAGAAAGCGATTTTCCATTACAAGAACTAATTCATAATCATCAAGCCTTGCAATCATTTGATGCGGAAGGTCGCTCTATTAATCAACAAGGACAATACATATTGACCTTACCTCTTTCTCATCAAGAAACTATACAAATTCAGGAGATTGGTAAAGTTCGCATCTTGGGAGTGACTTTACCTGTGAAAAGTGACAATGGTCACCTGATGGGTTATGTGCGAGCAAGTCAATCTTTAGAAGAGCTTGATGAAACCATTAAGAAATTGGATTGGGGGTTAGGTGGTGGTGTTGTTATTGCTCTGATTCTGAGTGGAGTTGGTGGTGTTTGGCTAACTCAAGAGAGTATGCAGCCAATTGAGCAAAGTTTTCAACGGCTCAAGCAGTTTACGGCAGATGCGTCTCACGAACTCCGCAGTCCTTTAACAGTCATCAAAACTAATGTCGCAGTGGCACTAAAATATCCAGAAGGAATACGCCCCACAGATGCAGAAAAGTTAGAAGCGATCGCTGATGCTGCTAATCAGATGACTCGCCTCACAGAAGACTTGCTACTATTGGCTCGCAGTGATCAAGCCCACAGTCCTAAACGGGATGCAGTACCTGTAGAGGAAATTTTACATAACTTAGTCCAGTCATATCAGCCGCAAGCCGAATTAAAACAAATTCATTTGATCAAGACTTTCCATAGAACATCTCAACATCCAAGTGGACAACTGTCTGTGCTGGGTGATCCAATTCAACTGACAAGAGTTTTTGCCAACTTAATTGAAAACGCTATTCAGTACACACCTAAAGAAGGTAAAGTTGAAGTTCAAACGAGCCTTACTGGTCAGCAACTATACGTATCTGTAAAAGATACAGGGATTGGCATCGCGCCAGAACATCTCAATCAAGTTTTTGAACGCTTTTGGCGGGCGTCGGAGGCTAGGTCATATCACTCTGGAGGTTCTGGTTTAGGACTAGCGATCGCCATGGCTATTGTTCAAAACCACGGCGGCGAGATCACGCTCACAGGTCAGTTGGGTATTGGTAGTTGTTTTACAGTACGTTTACCTTTAAGTTAACGTGATCTGCCGCCATTGGTCTTATGTATATAGGCGCAGCAGTCTAAACTCTTTTGCGTTTGAAAGAGTTGAGAAACTGTTTCGTCCTTCTAGATGTCAGAAGTATCCCAACAACCATGAGTGCCATGATAACGAGCGAAGAGGTAATGCGGCTCAGTTCAAAGCCACCTTCAGCGTGTGGCTTGGTTAAGGTGTCACCGAGTGTGGCTCCCAAAGGACGTGTCAGAACATATGCAGCCCAAAAAAGCACGTTGTCTGGGACATTGGTGAAAAAGTGCGCCACCGTCACAAGCCCAAGCAGGAAACTGAAAACGAGTGCACCCCGCTCGAATCCGAGACCAGTGGTTGTAGCAACGAAATCGCCGAGCGCCGTACCGAGCGTATTTGACACCAGTATCGTCAACCAGTAGAAGACCTCGTTCTTCTTGGTAGTTATGTTCTCGAACTCGATTACCCCCGTGACGCGACTCCACACAAAGAGAACGAAGATGACTCCGCAGAACAGTAAGATCGACGATTTTATGTAGCCAAGTCCAATGGTGCGATCAAGGTAGTCCGACATCGTTGTACCGACGGTCGTAGTAGCAACCACAACAGCCCAATAAACGAACGGATGGTAACGCTTCGACTTAACCTGAGCAGCGAGCGTGATACAAAAGAATCCAAGAAAAATCAAGCTGCTAACAGCATAGCCGAGCTTTAACGTCATGGAAAGGGCATCACCGCCTGTCTCACCAACTGTCGTCGCGCAGATCTTAATGATCCAGAAAGCAAGGGTGACGTGCGGAACCTTACTAACCAGATTGCCTCTGCGGTGTTCATCTGATTGCTGAAACGCTGTCATCTTTTGATTTGCCATAGCCTAAAAATCGAAGAATTCACAAGTCAGAATTCACCAAGTCACAATCAAGCTGCAGCACTGTTTACTGTCGTCTAGCACGATGATATTTCTTGTGATGTTTGACTTGTTGCTTAGATTGGCTACTTCTGTGTGTTCTTGTCATTAGAGCTTTCGTAGCATCACTAGCTTCTCTATCTCCATCTTCTTTGGCTCCACTATCCCTATCATTAGGGCTATCAGCTTCAGCAACTTGGATACCACTTTGATCATGAAGTGTAGCCATTAGATGGGATGGTAACTGTGCAGCGTAAGTTGTTCTTGGGAAACTACCAAAACCAAAAGCACTCACAAAAACAGTTGCCAGAAGGATTTTTGTGGAAACTTTCATTGTGTAAAGCCCCTTTCAATGTAGGTACATGACCTTACAATAGACATCAAAAGTCAAGAACCAGGAAAGAACTATTGTGTAAGTCCAAAAATTTTTGTCATTCCTTACAAGACGCGACATCTGTCAACCCAGGGCACTTAAGACGTCAAAAATGGTATTCAATAATTCTGCAATGGTGTATGGTTTTGGTAAAAATGCTTGCACATTCAGACCACTAGCTTCTAAAAGCTTAGAGTTGGACGCTTGACCACTAATGGCAATAATTTTGACTTTAGGATTGATTTGTTGAAGAACACGAATAACGCTTAATCCATCGATTAACGGCATCTGTATATCCATCAACACCAAGCTGATTTCATTTTTGTGTTCGGCGTAGAGTGAGAACGCGTCAATACCATTACTGGCCGTCAGGATTTTGTAGTTAAATTCTTCTAGTGAAGTTTGGACAATATTTCGAACAGATGCCTCGTCATCTACAATCAGAATTAATTCGCCGTTACCTCTAAACGTCTTAACTCAACCAAAGTTGTCAATGAGAGTGATTATCAATTTCAGAACAATAGTTTATGAATCAACGGCTCAATGCATAGTAGGTCTGGTTAATATTTTGGTTACTATCTGGTATCGTGCCTCAACATCCTTGCGATCTAATTCTTCTGGTAACCCTTGTTGGCTACCGCGTTGAATCATATCAGCATGACGTAACAACACTGCACGTTTGGAATCGTTATTGGTATGTTGGCCAATCACGGCGATGACCTCCAACAAGCGAATGGTGATGGCTGCATCTGAACGCCCGTATTGTCGAATTTGGTGAAAGGCATCATCAACTAGTCCAGCAAATGTTACCTGATTGAGAATTATGCGGAGGTTATGCTGATCATCATAGTGGTAGGACGGTGGAAAATCTCTTTCTGCCAAACGACACAGTGCTGCACAAAGTTGGTCAATGCATCGCAGCGCAGTGAAGGGATCATTGACAGCAGGTGAAATAGCTCGAATGGCGATCTCTACCAATTGGCGAATAGGGAACTCCACATCCTGGCGTGCAGTACGTTCTCCACCTAAAATAAAAGCATTGTTGATTTGCTTGTATAGAGATGCGCCATGACGTGTCTTCATATTAACGCGTTCCCTAGGCCACAACTTCACTAGCTCTGTTCCTTGTATAACAAACTTACCAGGACGCTTTTTGATACCTAATAATAAGTCATTCGACTTAGCAATCTTCATCAATTGGTCTTCATTAATTGCTTGAATATAACCGCTTTGAGCAGCTAAAATAGGATAGGCTTCATAGTCAAACCCCTCTGGAACTTCCTCTATAGTTGACTGTAAGTCCCATTTCTGTTGGCCGACTTTTTCCAACAAGAGAATATTAATAGAATTGTTTAGCTCAGCACTGATCTTGCCAATAATATGCCATGCATGAATCGAAGTAGCTGCGTGATGAATAAAGTAAATGAGCATACCAATGCTAGCAAGTGCCAACACAATCGCGACCGTAAGTGAAATGTATGGCACAAATGACTGATTTTGATCGCTACTCACAGTCCGCAATACAAGCAAGCAGTAGATAAACGTGGCAATGAATGTACCTAGTACAACCTGATAGCTCATGTCCTGCATGAAGTTACGCAGCACTCGCGGACCAAACTG
>JAJPJF010000418.1 GCA_021324415.1 Nostocales cyanobacterium Centralia_MAG_434 | reverse complement strand
TATCTTTACTGTGTATAGCGCCACGCAATCGCTTCACTGGACTTAAAAGTCCTTACCGACTTATCCCCACGTCTAAAGCCGGGGGCTTGCGTCTCGTTTTTTGGTCATTCGTAATTTTGAACAAACAAGGAAGGATAATGTAGAGTAGACTCGTACAAAGTACTTGCCGAACCTACAACTTTAATTACCAGAACCAGCATGACTGAAACCACAGTTCGCAAACAGTATGACCAATTAGCTGCTGTTTATGATCTATTTTGGAGAAGGTATATTGCTAACACACTATCTTTCCTTAAAAGCTGGGCAGAGATTTCCCCACTAGATATTGTGCTTGATGTTGGCTGTGGTACTGGTGAGTTTGAAAGGCTGCTACTGGCTGAGTATTCATCGCTGCAGATTGTTGGGGTGGATATTTCAGAGAAGATGCTGGCGATCGCCAAACAAAAATGTAGCATTTATCCTCAAGTGTCGTTTGAGCTAGCAAGTGCATCAGCATTGCCATTTAACAGTGATAGCTTTGATGTGATTGTATCTGCTAGTTCGTTTCATTACTTTGATGACCCACTGGCTGCATTAACAGAGATAAAACGCGTTCTTAAGCCTGATGGTAAAGTTGTGATCTTGGATTGGTGTAAAGATTACTTAGGTTGTAAAATATACGACGTTATACTGAGGATTTTTGATCCTGCTTATCAGCAGTGTTACACTCAGGATGAATTTCACCACTTACTTGAAGAAGCAAATTTCGCAGTTGATCGTGCACGACGTAAAATTCGTTTTGGTGTTATGTGGGAATTGATGGTAGCTACAGCGAAAATCAAAGCTTAAGCCGATTTTCTATTTTGTGGTCACATCAATAACCCGTGATAACCAAATAGAGCGAAAATCTTCAGGTATTGGTAGCTTTTCTAGAAACTCTCGCACAGATTCAACTTTCCATTCCAAGGGTGCAGTAAATGGTATTTTGGGCGCTGCTAATGCATATCGTAAGATTGCTTCCATCAACACAGCTACCTCGATAATGGGTTGTGGATCACTCCAAGAGGGAAAAATACGCGCTTCAAAGGTAAATTTGTTAGGAATAGAATGAATGAAGTTTTTCAGATTAAAATCACAGTACTTTGTCAATTGGAGCTTGGCAAGAAGTACTTGAGCATCAGACCAAGCTAGCTGGTAAAAATCAGATTCATTGATAATTGTCAACAATTGTTGATCCCAAATTTTCAGGCGTCTGCATCTGGGGTTAGTTCCTACCAATCGTTTGAGATTTGCTCCATGTGTCCATAAAAGATTCACCAAATTAACAACAACCCTAGCAGAACATAGGGGTACAGCATCGAAGTGTAGATGGGTTGCACCTTCTGCGGGGATTGTAAAGCCGAGAGAAGATGCTGTGGACAAGAGAATTTCTAAGTGTTCCCGATGATTGGCAACGATTGGTGGGGTAATTAATTCACAAGGACGTTCTCGTTCTCCTGGTAAAGGTGCAGCGATCGCAATTGGATTCCCTGTGTTATCTGCCACACGCACCATTCCCCCTGGTCCTTCTTCCAAATGAGTGGCAAATAAACTGGCGATTGGCTTGAGGACTTCTACGAGAGAATGAGCTGGATCAGCTTGACAGGCGACCAGTTGCAGAAGTCTCGTATCATCGCTCACAATACGATACCATCCCGGCTTTGGTTTGTGAGTTTTGTCTAAGTCGTCCTGAAGTGTAAGGTCATCAACACATTGAGCAATCAAACACCCTTGTTGATTGACGACCTCAAACCCCAAAGTGAGATTGTGGAACACAGGCGTTCCTGGAACCATACTTGGTTCTGACTCTGGATGGAAAATACGACGCACTGTGCCATTGTATTGTTGGGCGATCGCCTTTGCTAAGTCTTCTCGGCTTAGTCCCAAGGGAGCTATCAGCTCAATTTCAAAGCCAATTTTCCAGTTCAATTCAGACATAACATCTGCAATTGTTAACAATTCACTGTTAAATTTACTTGCCTCCAGAGCGAGCATATCGTAGCGCTTGATCAATTATCTTTTGATTGCCCAAAATTAGGTTGCGTTCAATGCGAAGTTTTGCATCTATGGGTGATGGATCACCCCAAAATCTTGCAAGTGTTTGTGCATCATCATACGTATATCGAGATTCTCTATAGAGTTTGTAGGAACTCGGGTCTTCAGCTGGCGCTACTGACTGTAGTGCTCTTACCCTAGCATCCACAAGAAATTGTTCTAAAATAGCAGTGCTTGCTGGACCCCAGAGAACCTTTCTTCCTATTCGAGCCTTCGCCTCTGGCAAAGATTGTCCCCAGTAATTTGCTAAAATCCGAGCATCCCAATAGTTATATTTGCTGTTGAAAAAAGCTTGAAGTTCTTGTTCTTTAACCCCTTTTGTTTGTGAAGCCATCAAGGAGGTTGAGTCGGAGGTTTTTATTGGCTCTTGAGCAGTGACTAGATTGATAGAAGAGCCTACTGCACACAGCACACTTAGGAAGAATAATAAAATTTTCAGATTGCCTTTCATGTTTAATGACCCACAAGAATCATACAGAAAGATTACCACGTAAGGCTCTGCCCTAATGAACAGCAAACTATCATCTGCTGTAACTTGTTATTAAATAATGTTAAATAACAGCAAAATTTAAGTCAGTACTTAACCCTTTTTTCGGTCATTGCTCAACGCTCTAACTGAATTTGCACAAAAAGATCGGTTGCATCTGGGAAGATATTGTAAGGCTCTACTTTACAATCATAACAGCGAATATCAGAAATAATAGAGTCTAAAATTTCAGTGTTCAGGACTGTAGAGTGTCCAACTCCTTTCGTATCTCTGTAATTAGGAGAAGATGGCTCGATAGAGGAAATAATATTAAAGAGAACATATTTTCTAGCACATCTAACCATTTTCTTAATAAAATACTCAACAAAGCGGTCGTAATGGCGCACTCTTGTTACCAGAACTCCTAGAGCTAATACAATATCAAACTGATTCTCTGGGTAAAATGAAGGATCAATAAAATTAACTTGATGGAACTCTTTAGAAGGAAATTTCCGCTTTGCTTCCAAAATGAAAGCAGGAACAAGATCGATTCCAAGATAGTTGTAGTTGCCAATATCTGAAAAACGCAACGACAAGTAGTCAAGAAGTTCTCCTTTGCCACAACCTACATCGAGAATTGAACAAGCAGACCAAATAGAAACTTTTTCAAAGAGCTTATCGAAAACTTGAAAATCTCTCTGTTCTTTTCTTTCTCCGATGCTTTTAGCTGATGCTAGTCCCTCCTTAACTACGAGTTCAGAATAGTTTTCCGTTATACGGTTTCCATCTTCTAACCACTTAAGTATGAGTTCATTAGGAAATTCTGCGGCTCTCATTCTATTTCCATTTTTGGGAACAATGCTTAATTTACACAACTTTCAGTCTTGAGTGAACTGTAGTTTATCGCAATTTAAGGATTGTGTGGCTGTTCTACCTGAAGCCGATAGACAATACCGTAACCACGACCAGGAAAACCACCTGTGCGGTGAATAAACACTAAGAAGGTGAAGGTGATGAAAAGCTGCATCAAAGCAATTATCGCCAAGAGCTTGACTTGCTTGTGATAACACAAAGCAAGCCAGATATAGAGAAATGGAAACACGACGATAATATAGTAAGGTTGGACGTTGACTCCTGAGAGAGTAAAAACACCACCCACACCAAAAGCTAAAGCTTGGAGATAAAAATTTAGCTCAGGCTGGACTTCACTTACCGAATCACGACTTTGAGAGTTTCTTCTAGACTTGAAAAATCTGTAGATTGGATATAACCCAATGCCTAACAAAAATATATGGGCTGGAATCATTAAGTAGGTGGGAATACCAAAGATGACAGGTTCAAAAAGAAAATTCTTCCAGAAAACTTTTAATAGTGGATTACTAAGATTCACACCTACAGCGGTAGTTATCCACTGGAGGTAAAATTTGGGTACGAGGAGCGCAACAATGGAATGTCTGTAGTGTTTCATGTGGGGTAAGACTGCCCAAGCCCAAGGTATCAGTGGAATGCTTCCTAACGCACTACCTATCAACCATGCAACCCATGCTATTTTTTTGAGAGTGTGATGTTTGTAATCGTGCCAGACAGTCCACACCAACAGTCCACTGGCTAAAAAGAATCCACCCATGTGAACTTGTCCGATGAAAGCGCCAGCTATTCCCCAGAGGAAGCCTCCCCAAAGCTTTTGCCTAAACCAATGACCTAGAAAGACGAGAAAACAAAAAGGAGCTAGTAAATCCGGTATCCAGATTTTTCTTGACAACACGACAGCTAGAGGATTGACACTGGCGATCGCCAAACCCCATAACCAAGGTTTCCGGTGGTTTGGTGGAATTTGCGACATGACAAAACTGAAGAATAACCAAATTGTGAGAACATTGAGAGACTGTACCCAACGCACCATTGAAATCGGGTCATGGGCAAAATTCGCAATCAAAGCAAACCACCAAACAGTCATTCCTGGGTTAGGAACTCCAGCGCCACTGAGCATCCCGATAATGGGAAGAGGCGCAGTACCGCTTGCAATCTGTTGCGCCTGCTCAAACATCCACTTTTCTTCACTTTTCCACTCCATATCCGTTGCCCATAGCAATCTCAAGCAACTGCCTGCAATGAGAAAGAGGATAATCACCAGCAGTTGTAACTGTGGGTGATGGGGTTTGGAATTAACTCCTCTTAGCAACATACCTGGAGTCCAATGAACCGAAGACTTATTGAGGATACCTCATAATCACTTACCCTATGCGCCTTTGCTGTGGGCTAGTTTATGTCCTATATTGAAATACTTGCAACCTTCAAGCCTTAAAATCAAACAAAATAGGCTCACCAAGCAAGCCGAAAACAGCTAACGCTCTTATGTTCAATAACCGACAACAACCACCAACTGAACCTGAAGCGATCGCAATACCTCCGTTTCTCGTACAACGTAACCAGCAAATTCGCAACTTGATTCTTGATTATGCCCTTGGCGCTGCACTTATAGGGTTAAACCCGATTCCAGGAACTTTAATGATGACATTACTAGTTGTTGCCATCTTGATATTAAAGATGAGATGGGATATTGGCTCAAAGTGGCGCTATATCAAAGGTCAAGATTTCTTGGCGATCTCTGGTCAACTCTTCGGCAGTTTAGGAGCGTTTGCACTTGCATTTATGGCTTGGGTGACAATGTTCTGTTTGAGTTTATTTGTACCAGTGTTATCAGGATTTGCCATTTCAGCTGCTTTGTTCACACTCACTTGGGCACTGGGGCAGGTCACAAACCAGTTTTATGCTAGTGGTCGCAATAAAGGAGAACGCTCATGAGATTTAGGCGTCGGCAATTTCTACTTGCCGGACTAGGAATTGGGGTAGCGGCAACAGGAACTCATAATTATTTACGACTAAAAGCAAAGCGCCAGCGGCAAGAAGCACTAGAAGCGTTGGCAAGGAAAAAAGCACAGACAGACCTTCAGGGTCTTTTGAAAGAAACATTTGATGCAGACACTAAGAAAATCAATCAGGGAATAGAGATTCAAGCGTCATTAAAACTGACCCCCCCAAAAATTCCCTACAATCGCAGTATCTCCAAATTACTGATCCAGTGCAGTAAGTTAGGTACCCAGCAATATCTTTCAGCGAAAGTTGATCCCTCCTTCAATGGTTCCATCAAGTCTCTACCTGCATACACAGCTCAGCTAGACGGTTATACCCAAATTGCCTCCCTCCGAGGATTAGAAGATGCACAAATTTCAGAAACTGTAGAGGTCGATGTTCCAGAGGAGACAAATACAAAGCAACCTGATATTCAAGACCCTGTTGAAAAGAATTTAGGTACTGCTGAAAGTGAGATTGGCAAGACTGTTAAGGAAGCAGTAAAAATTAAAAAGCTCATTCCTGTCTACTTTGGCTTTGTGCTGAGTTCCAAGACTAGCAACATTATCATTTTTCGAGGAACTCAGAGAACAACTGAGTGGATCGGTGATGTTCGGCTTTTCCAAAAGGACTATGAAGGCTTACAAAATAGCAAAATCCATTCTGGTTTTGCGAATATTTATCAAGGTCTTGCTGAGCAAACTCGCGAAATATCCAGACACTTAGATCCTAATTTGCCTTGTTATATCTCTGGACATAGCTTAGGTGCAGCTCTTGCAGTCCTTGCGGCGATCGATCTTGCACTGAATATTCCCAAACTTAAAGATCAAATTCAGCTATACACTTATGCTGGACCACGAGTTGGCAATCCAGATTTTGCTCAAATACACAGCCAGCTAGTCCCCAACAGCTACCGCATCGTCAATTTTGCCGATTCGATTCCTCTGTCACCTCCGACTGTCTTTCGACATTCAATCTATGTACATGTTGGGCAAGCATGGTCTTTTGTCAAAAATTATGGTGATGTCTTGCCCAACCACGCAGTTGATACATACCGTGCTGCTATTGATAGTGAAGTCGAAACTCCAGCCCCCAAACTAAGTTTGCCAAATTACTGAAACAGCCAAGGAAAATTAGGAACAAAATAAAGTGTCACGTGTTGCCCGCCCTGTTATAGGATTAGTCCCTTGGGCAACTTTACACAATTTTCTTTGCTCATCCTGACGCAGGAGTACATCAGTAAAATCTGCTCCGTCAATAATAGCACCATCAAACTTGGCGTTAGCAGCAAACGCACCCTCTAAAACTGCATTTTTCAGATTCGCTTTGATGAGGCGAGCTGAATCTAAAGTCGCATTTGTGAGATCAGCACCTTCAAAGTTTGCCGATTCTAAATTGGCTGCAAAAAAACTGACACCTTGTAAATTAGATTTGCTGAAGTTGCTAGAGCGGAGATTTGCTTTGGTAAAACTGGAGTCTGTTAAATCACGTCCTGAGAAATCAGACCCTGTTAAAATTTCTTTGTTATAGTCAAGTGCTAAAGCTTGGGGAGCTAGGGCAACAGGTGTAGTGATGCAAACAATTCCCCAAAGCAATACACTAAGTATAGTTATGCAAATTTTATTGGTTAACTTGTTATTCATCTTACTTTTCACCAATGGCAAACCGTCTTCCTTCTCATTATCCCAATATAGGTATCACAGGAGAAGATCTGGTTACTCAATGGTTACAATCCCAAGGGTGGGCAATTTTGCACCGACGATGGGGTTGTCGCTGGGGAGAAATTGACATTATTGCCCAAGATGACAGTCAGCAGCTTGTTGAGCAAGTAGAAATACCCAAAACCCATCGTTCAAAACCAATATTGGCATTTGTGGAAGTGAAAACTCGCAGTTCAGGCAACTGGGATGCTGGGGGAAGAGGTGCGATTACGCTCAAGAAGCAAACAAAACTTTGGCGCACAGCTGAGTTATTCTTAGCTCACTATCCCCAAAAAGCAGATTATACTTGTCGATTTGATGTTGCCATTGTTCACTATGGTAAAAGGCCACCAGAACTAAACCAAATTACAATTCCTCAGAAATCTTTGGCCTTTTCTTCAACTGGCGAGTATGTGTTAACTCTACAAGAGTACATTCCAGCAGCCTTTGACTCTTTAACAGCAAATGACTAGCAAAAAAGTCATTTGCCATCTGCTCTCATTTCTTGATTCACTGTTACGCCAGCGTTTCTGGGCAATAGCCCAATCCTCTAACAAACTGTTGACGGAAAGCCTCTATTTCCTCTTTCTCTGGGCTACCGTGAGAGACGATTGCTACTTGGTAGCGACGCATGACGTCAACGGGACACTGACCTGCTTCTAAACTCCATAATGCCATTTGTATCCGCATTGGAGGCTCGTAGCTAATTCCTAATTCATTAAGAAAAGCACGAAAGTCCCCATCTTCTTGGGCTGAGATGTGACCCCTGAGTTTGATTCTAACCACCCAACCATCAATCTGATGAATCACGGTGACGAACGAAACAGGAATCTGGGGTCTACCATGTAAAAATTGAACCACCCTCAAAGTTAGACTGGCATTTGCCAGGTAATACAAGTATTCCATCTCAATGCTTTGGATCAAAGCCAATCCTACATCTCTATTATTGGTAGATAGCCCGGTGGCTTACTAGGGTAAAAGCCCCCGTTTTCGAATGGGGAGGTTTACCCAATTTTCATATTAGTGTTTACGTATTACTGAAAAGTCTCAACTAGGTGTCTATTCAACCTGAAGGTTGAGTCTTAAGGAAAGCAAAAACCACTAATAGTTATCACTTTAAATCTGACAACTAATCTTACAATGGATGACTTTGAATTAAATCTTTCTTTGGTTGGATATGACTATGAATTACCCCCTGAGCTCATCGCCCAAAACCCAGTTGTTCCCAGAGATAGTTCTAAACTGCTTGTGGTGAGTGCCAGTAGCACCCAGCATAAGATTTTCCATGATCTACCAACTCTGCTGCAGCCAGGAGATTTACTGGTGATGAATAATACGCAAGTTATTCCGGCACGACTGTATGGACGTAAGTCCACAGGTGCAGAGATAGAGGTCTTACTTATAGAAGAACAGCAGCACAACTGTTGGTTAGCTCTGGTTAAGCCAGGAAAACGCTTCAAACACGGGGCGAAGCTGATCTTTGAAGCGAGGGGAAATAGGGGAGCCATCGCTTCCTCTGATTCTTCACCCCCCACCCTGACTGCGACAGTTCTAGAAACAGACAAGGCTACTGGCGGACGCCTGTTAAAATTTAATGTACCTGAGGGGAGATCTTTGGTGCAGTTGTTAGATATATTTGGTGTGGTACCTTTGCCACCTTATATCACTGCATCTACTGCCGACAGTGAGCAGTATCAAACTGTATATGCCAAATATCCAGGAGCGATCGCTGCTCCGACAGCAGGGCTGCACTTTACCCCGCAAGTATTACAGCAGTTGAGTGAGCGTGGAATTAATCAAGCTTTTATTACGCTGCATGTAGGCGTAGGAACATTTCGCCCTCTAGAAGTAGAAGACCTACGCACGCACAAAATGCATGAAGAATGGATAGAAGTGCCTTCGTCAACCGTCGAGATAATCCAGGCTACCAAAGCAGCTGGTGGTCGAATCATTGCTGTGGGTACAACAGTCGCACGAGCATTAGAAGGAGCAGCGCAATCTGCAGGGTTACAACCATTTTGTGGCAAAACAGATCTATTTATTTATCCTGGCTACCAATGGCGAGTTGTGGAAGGTTTAATTACTAATTTTCACTTACCACGTTCCAGTTTGTTGATGCTAGTGAGTGCTTTAATTGGTAGACAACGATTGTTGGAGATTTACCAGGAAGCTATAGCAGCCCGATATCGCTTCTATTCCTTCGGTGATGCAATGTTGATTTTGCCACAAGAAAGGGAAGTGGATAATAGCTAGGACATCTTGGCCACGGTTAAATTTTCACTGTTGTGGTGGGTACTCTAACTTCAGAGCATCTAGCAATGAGTGTAGGTTTGCCACATGTCTTATAAATATCACACTCCTCAGTGGTTTTACGCTGCCTTGAAATTGGCACTTCACCGCAGTTTAAAGCAGCAAAAATCTTGTCAGAGTTTTGTTTATGCTACCTCTGTTTTTTTGATGTTAGCAGTACCAACAATGATTCCGTTACCAGCAAGCAAGCTCCTAGCTCAGAGCATTCCCTCTCAGGATCTTGAAGCAGCTAGCTTTTACCAACAAGGAGTTATGCGCTATTACCATAAAGACCTGCAGGCAGCAGAAAATGCTTTTCGTCAAGCCTTGCAGCGAGATCCTAACCTCGGTGTAGCACGTAACTATTTAGGTAATATCATGTTGCAGCAAAATCGCTTAGACACAGCGTTGCAAGAGTACACAGAAGCAATTAGGATTAATCCCAATCTGGGTGAAGCTTACTATAACTTGGGGTTAACATTGCACAAACAAGGACAAACAGAAGCAGCGATCACCGCCTACCGTCAAGCATTGGTGGTCGATCCGACAATGGTAGTGGCTCAGTATAATTTGGGCTTGGCACTGTATGAAAAAGGACAAAAAAATGAGGCGATCACAGCCTACCAGCAGGTTATTACTCTGGATAGTGGCAACGCTAATGCTTACTTTAACTTAGCGATCGCACTCCAAGAAGAAGGACGAAACACCGAGGCGATCGCCGCATATCGCAAAACCTTAGATCTAGATCCAACCAATGCTGTGGCCTACAACAATATAGGAACTCTGCTGACAGTTCAAGGTCGAGCATCTGAAGCTATTGCCACTTACATGGAAGCCATTCGCCACATTCCTAAAGATGCAACAGCTTACTATAACTTGGGAGTCACTGTGTACAATCAAGGCGACTTTAAGAAAGCGAACGGAGTTCTTAGACGCGCCCGAAATCAATACCGTGAACAAGGTAACATCCAGCAATCTGATAAGGTTGAGCGGTTAATACAGCAGATTGCTCAGATACAAAAGCATCCAGAAACTCAAGTTGAGCAAACTACTACAGACGATGAGGTAAAGCCCATACAGCAGATACCAAGCCAACCCGAAACTCCTACACAAAGTAACCCTAATAATGTACCTGTTTCAGTTGACCAACTACCACCCACATTAAAACAAATGCCAAGTCAACCAGAGACTCCTTTGAAAACGCCAGTTAACCCCAGCTACGTACCTGTTTCTCAGAAATGAGCTGTTCATATGGCAATCCTAAATGATTCGTGAGGGGAGAGAATCCTGGTTTCTCAAAGAAACCGGGATTCTGAGTATAATTGTGTCCATGAATCAAAGCCAAAAATCTATTGTTCCATTTATTATGATGGTGACAATGACCATCTTGAGCAGTTGCAGTGATAGCCTCACCTCTAGCACAACTGTAAATCGCGAAACACCAGTAGTAATCACGAGTCAGTCCTCTCCAAAACCAAGCATGGTTCAGCCAAGCTCGGAAAAGCTCACTGTCATTAAGTCTCTGTTACTGAAAGAATCTCCAACTTCTAGCGCTGCTGATAAAAGTATCAATGTTACACTGTATACTAGCGATATTGAGTGTCAACAACTCATTCCGAAACAAGTTACAGTGCCTGCGGTAGAACCTGTAACAAGTGCAGTGGGTAAAATCATTGAACAACAGGATAGTGCTGATTTTAGTGTGTCAGGTTATCGTGTAACCATTAAAAATGGTGTTGCTACAGTCGATTTGCGAATATCTCCTAAATCTCAACGGCAATTCACTTCTCTTTCCAGTTGTGAGCAGTTTGCTTTGTTTAGCAGTCTCCGCAAAACCTTAACAAGCAATCCTCAATGGCAGATTAAAAAGGTTCGCTTCACTGAATTAGGTAAGGAAATTACTTTTTGAGTCCTTCTAACTTGTCTTTAATAGTCATTGATTTTTACCGCCTGAATAACTGCTTTTCATCTTTTCCCAGAGTGCATTGATTTGCTCGTACGACTCTTGTTGAGAGAGCTTCCCACGAGACTGCAAATTGCAGATGTAATTCACTCTCGTTGCAAATTCTTGCAAGTTAGCGTTGAATAATAAAGCCTCTGGTGTGAATTGACCACGGTATCTGTGCAGAGGATAAAGAAAGTTATTGATATCTAATTTTTGTTGTTCCATAATGTCTTTGTTGCCTTTTGTCTGTGAATAGGTGTAAGTCCCATCAATTGATGCACTTTTTTGAAAAAAGACCATTGTGAGGGTATGAAATCACAGTGTTATTTCAATAAAGTTGCGTAGAAGATATGAGCAAGTGACAATTCCAAGATATTTCTTCATAATGGTCGTGTGTGTACACAGGAAATTACCTCAGCAGTTGTGACGAATTTCACCTGGCTTTTATGAAGAGACAGCGATCGCTTTCCCTATGCTTACATATTTGCTTGTATAGAAGAGCACTAAATTAATGTCTCAACTGATAACTCACCGCTAGGCTCTTGTTGCAACTATTGATCTGATGCCTATGACAATACAAACCATGACATTAGTCATGTCAGGGAGATTACCAAAGTCAGGCGCAAACTTGGTACTTTTTTCACTAGTGGATGGCTGCTTCAATTTTTATGATAAGGCGTGATTGAGCGATTTATGAATCATTATGAGTCGAAAATTGCAGTTTAATGTTCAATCAACTATTGTGAGACGCTTTGTTTCAAAGTTTCAATATTCAAAACAAGACTCAGTGCGCCAAATCACCTTTTTACATGGAGCGATCGCTACAACTACTTTTATTGTATCTTTCTTCAATATGATGGGGTGCTGCTTAGTCAGTGCCGAGTTATACAATAGTCCAAAATCTTTGGTTGATGAAGTCTGGCAAATTATTGACCGTGATTATGTGGATGGCACATTTAATTCCCTTGACTGGCAAGCAACCAGACAAAGCTTATTGAGCAAAAATTATACTTCCCAACAAGAGGCTTACACTGCCATTCGAATAGCCTTGAAACAACTGGGAGATCCCTACACTCGGTTCCTCGATCCGGACGAGTACCAAGCTTTGACAGAAGAAACTTCTGGAGAATTTTCTGGGGTAGGGATTGCAATCAAACAAAAAGAACATTCTACGCAGATTGCAGTCGAGAATGTGCTTGAGAATTCTCCAGCATTTAAAGTCGGCATTAAAGCTGGGGACGAGATTTTGGCGATCAACGGTACATCTACTCAAGGCATGCTCATCGAAGATATCTCGAAGCTGATGCAGGGTCGTGTGGGTACACCAATCACCCTGCGGATTAGGCGACCTAAGCATAGTAATTTTGACGTGAAGCTGATTCGCACAAATATAGAATTGCCAACAGTGAGTTATACTCTCAAACGTTTAGGCACAAAGCGCATTGGCTATATCCGCTTGAGTGAGTTCAGTGCTACTTCTGTTGATGAGATGCGTCGGGCAATTCATGCACTCAATGCTCGGCATGTTAATGGGTATCTTTTAGATCTACGTGGCGATCCTGGCGGTTTAGTGGATTCAAGTGTAGAAATTGCGCGGATGTGGCTAGATCAAGGTGTGATTGTCCGTGAAGTAGACCGCATGGGGAATATTGAAGAACCCAAAGCTAATCATACAGTGTTGACCAAACAACCGTTAGTTGTGTTAGTGGATGGCAATTCGGCAAGTGCTAGTGAGATTCTCACTGCTGCTCTTAAGGATAACCATAGAGCCATCGTTGTTGGAAGTCAAACCTTTGGCAAAGCTGTCATTCAAGCCGTAGATCCTCTCTCAGATGGTTCCGCGTTGGCAGTGACAGTAGAACATTACTTCACACCCAAAGGCACAGATATTGGTCACAAAGGTATTACACCTGATATCAAGGTAGATTTGACCCAGGCTCAGCAACAGCACCTAGATGCTAATCCAGCTTTGTTTGCTACTCAGTCTGATCCGCAATATAGTCGTGCTCTTCGCGTCTTCACTCACAGCTAAAAACAAAGCTTTATCAAACTTACTGTCAATAATAAAAAGTAGCAACAATTTGTTACAATAAACTCAAAAGCTCTACTACAAAGTACGATGCACCTCACCTGGCTAGACAGCAACTCCTGGTTAATTGAAATGGCAGGTCAACGCATTCTGCTTGATCCTTGGTTGATCCAGCCACTGATTTTTGGCAATCTTCCTTGGTTCTTCAAGGGCGATCGCCCTACTTCCCGTTCAATACCAGAGAATATAGATCTCATACTGCTGTCTCAGGGTTTAGAAGACCATGCACACCCACCAACACTCGAACAACTTGATCGTAGTATCCCTGTTGTAGCATCTGTGAATGCAGCGAAGGTTGTGCAAAAGTTGGGTTATCGAAATGTGACCACACTGGTGCATGGGGAGAGTTATACTCATGCCTCACTTGTGAAAATCCAAGCCACACCAGGTTCACCAATAGGTCCATTGCTCATAGAGAATGGCTATGTGTTGACAGACTTAACCACTAACACGACACTCTACTATGAACCTCATGGGCATCACTCCCCTTCATTGAAAGAAGTTGCCCCAATAAATGTAGTCATTACCCCTATTGTTGATTTAGGAATTCCTCTCCTTGGACCAATTCTTAAAGGTCGAAAGAGTGCGCTTCAAGTCGTTGAGTGGCTACAGCCTCAAGTGATCATACCTACAGCTGCTGGGGGTGATGTGGTATTTGAGGGTTTACTTGTGTCTTTTCTCCGCAGTGAGGGTAGCGTCGAAGAGTTTCGTGATCTCTTAGCACAGAATCATTTAACCACTAAAGTCGTTGAACCAAAACCTGGTGAACGTTTTGAACTAGATCCATCTAAATAGGGCAAAACTCCCTTGCAATCTCCTGGCTTTGGAGTGCATGAGGACTAATTGTTGCATTTTTTACAGCGTAAATACATAGTTATTACTGAAGCAATTTCAAGGCTTGAGCATATTAGACACAACTGAAAACATTGCATTTTCTGGGCTGGCGGGAAAGCTTAGTGTCCTTAAGAAATTTTGCCCAAATTTGAACCCTTTGATGAAGAGGGAGGTCTTAATACATAGAACGATTAAATTGTGGGCGGTTCATCCCCCTAAACACATCCTGACTCACTTTCTATGACAAATTATAAAGCCATGAATAGACTCATCGAATTTTTTCCTGTTATCGTCAGCTTCTTAGTAGCTCTGTTATTGACTTTATATCTTCAACCTCAATATCACAAAAGTAGTGTAGTGTCAAACTCACCAGAAATGCATGAGTACGATCAAGCTCATATTTAAAAGAGTTTGCTCAGTTTATCAACTAGATACCTGTTACAGTGTTATGTCTAACAGGAGTTATCGTCGTCGGGTTGTACCACACATCAAAGAAATTGCTGCCTTTGGTGAATTGTTTTATTGTCGCTCACAGACTAAGACTGTTCCTCTTTCTCCACGAGTGATCCGAAGTTCCTCATCAAGATAGAGAATTTCTAACCGACCTTTAGGCGATCGCTCCATAGTAAAAGACACTTCTCCGGTTTCTGGATTCATTGTTTGTGGGGGAACTAAACCGAACAGCAACTTAAATATAGCTGACATTAAGTTGTCCTTCCAATTTTGCCTAGAAGGGTAATGCTGCTTGCCAAAAATGGCTTTCCAATCATCCATTTGTTTTGGATCTTGCGGCGCTAGAGTTCCTCCAGTAAATCTGACTTGCAGCACCGTGTTACTAATGGGGTAACAGACACCTTGATTGTGGACAATTCCCGCCACCTTGGGAAAGCGATCGTCAATTGTTGTAAATTCCACAATAATATCGTGGCTGCGTTGCTCTCCATTTCCTAATAAGAAGACAGGTTGTAGAACTCGGTCAATGACGATTTTTAGTTCTGTTGGTTGAAACATATTGAAGGCAAGGCGACCGAGAGTGTAAGCAAACTTTCCATTTGGCAACTGTTCCCCTCCCGGAAAATTCGGAGCGTTAATCAACAACCATCGACTATCCAGTAATGTGCCACTATGTGCTGGTGCGATCGTCGGGTTGAGAGATTGAAGATTTTCAATTGCAGCAATGACGGCTTTGTCCTTAGTATTTCCACCGCTAGCATCAAGTGCCTGACGCAAAGCTGTTTTAGCTGCTTCACATTTTCCTATATCCACTGCCATAGAGTTGAGATATTTTGATGCCACTGATGCTACTTTAGAGCATCGGCTGATTTCCTAACCCTTCTGCGTCAACCCTGTTAAAAATTTGTTACATTCTTGTTAGAAGAAGTCAAACCTGTGTAAGCATCTCCCATCATGTCCAACAGTGTTCTACAGTCAGAGTATTCTCCTGTATCAGTAACATCTCAAACAGGAGTAGCAGAAGATCTTTGTGCTGGTGGACTGGAGCCAGAGTACTTTGACTGGCAAGAAGTTTGGTATCCAGTCCATTACATTGAAGATTTAGACAAATCCCAGCTAACTCGCTTCACCCTGCTAGAGAGGGATCTTGTCCTATGGTGGGATAAAAATGAACAGACGTGGCGAGCATTTGAAGACCAATGCCCGCACCGTTTAGCCCCACTTTCGGAAGGTAGAATTAACGACTACGGATGGCTAGAATGCCCTTATCATGGCTGGGCATTTTCTGGAACGGGAAAGTGTGAGAGCATTCCACAACAAGCGGAAGGGGGAAAAGCCGAACTTTCTCAACGTGCATGTGTGGCTTCATTGCCCACTATTGTTCGTCAAGGACTGTTGTTCGTCTATCCTGGCTGCGCAGAAAACGCTTATAAAACTAGAGTTCCCATCGTTGACCCCCTTGAAGAAGATCATGATGGCTGGCTTTGTCTTAATACCTTTCGCGATCTACCCTATGATGCACTCACGTTGATCGAAAATGTCCTCGACTCCAGCCATATTCC
>JAJPJF010000323.1 GCA_021324415.1 Nostocales cyanobacterium Centralia_MAG_434 | reverse complement strand
TATATCAAGGAACCTGCAACAGGCTCACGGATACCATCGATGTCTACAGGAGGTGCAGCGATGAAGGCAATAACGAAGCAAATGGTAGCGGATAGAAGGGTAGGGATCATCAATACGCCGAACCAACCGATGTATAAACGGTTTTCGGTGCTGGTGATCCAATCGCAGAACCGCTCCCATACATTGGCGCTTGTGCGACGTTGTAGGGTTGTTGTCATTGTTCTTATAATTGCGTGAAGTTATGTATTTATTGCAAGATTGGTTTTTTACCTTGCTATTACATAGCTTAACTTTTTTATTGCAGTTTGTAAAGTGTTTTCATAAACATCATTCTTGAGAAATACACTCCAGTACTTATGTACTAAGAGTTACTTAAAGACTTCTCAAGATACCGACCTCAGGAGAGATCAAGTTGACTAATCAAACTTCAGAACTGATAATGCTTGTCCAAAATCAAAAGATAAATACTTATCTAATGCCATATACATCCAACAAAGAGATTGCTGTGGCTGTGAGCTAGTTTTCTGAAACCCCACCGCTGACGCTAACTGTTCTTGAGAGGGATGGATTGGCAGTGCGTAGAGATCACAAAGATTAGGAAAATCAGCCTGCATGCGAAGTAATGTATTTTTTCCATCCTCTAAGATTTTATAAATATTAATAAGTTGCTTATGCGGAGAATCTATTTGCCAACATCGGATAAACACAGAAGTGCAATCTTGATCTCCTGGCACAGCAATTTTCATCGGGTCTTTTTCGTAAGTAGAACTTAGGTACAAGCTTTTGTGCGGTGGGAGGAAAAAATTCTTCTCAGAGTCTCTGGCAACAGGATAAAAGAAATAAAAAGCAACAGGATTTTGGTTATCACACCGACGTAACACCCGCATACCAGTTGGGTATTGTTCTGCCCATAAGCGCATGACTTTAGCAGTTCTTTGGATGCTAGGTTTGTTTCTCAAATAGAGGCGAACAAAAAAATTGGCAACGGGGATGGCATCAGTTCGCGGATTGAAGAAGTCTGGTTCTAGCGGTATTGATTCCTCATGTTTAGTGGAGTAACTGAGATTTGTTAACGGGGAGCGAATACGAATACAAATAGTGTTGCCATCAAAATCTTTGTCTATTAATCCCAAATCGGCAAATTTATCGATCATCATGCCTGCAGAACGCTCACTTCCTCGTTGTGAGTCTTTCTGACCGTAAAACAATTCATAAGCCTCGCGATGGGTACAAGAAACAAAGCCATCTGGTAACTGTAGTTCAGTCAAAGGTCTGTGTATGCTCTTCCCCAGTTCTTGCTGCTGTTTGAGTAGCAAATACGCCCATAATTTGACAAAATACTCAGCTCGACAACGTGTTAAACCAAGTCGTACTTGCTCTTTGAGCAGAGAAACGTATTTGCGCTGTTGTTCAACTGGAAACCATTGGTCAATACTTATTAAATTCATACGGCAGAACTTTTAAAGCACACTTCATCGCTTAAACTGATATCTGGTACCTGCATCAAAAATTGGGCTACTTGCCAACCACTCAGCCTGAAAACCTTTATTTACCGTTGATAACCCCAGTTTTTTTTAGGTCAAGCTCCAAGAATATTGCAAGATTCCGAATTGAATTCACTATTTGGAACTGCATTGAGTTTACCAATTTTCGGGACAAAAAACTTCACCCTGCTTCAGGTGAATTCTGAAAAATTCTATAAACTTCTGAAAGATTCAATTTAGAAGGTTTAACTTCAATATTCTTGGCTGGCTTACAGCCTAGGATCTAGACACTACATAGATTTAAGAATAAGAATTCGCTTCAGCGCCTAATTGATTTGCACAGGTGCTCTTTTTTTCATCAGTATTTGGTTGTTGAAGAGGTTCACTATGTACAGTATCCGTGGAATACAAAATTATAAATTTACATCTATCTCAAGACAGAAATTTGAAAAATTAAGAGTAAAAAGTGAAAAATGTTTAACGACAAGCTATCACCCTTCAAAAGCTGTTTTGCAGAAGGAGGAACGGCAAACAATGCAGTACACGCGATCCATTTCACAGGGTTACTTACTGCAAGCTGTTCTAGAAAACTTTGTTGACGGTATTTTGATACTCACAACTCATCGTGAGTTACTTCATGCTAATGAATCTGCTCATCGAATTTGTCGTCTATTGATGCAACGTACAACGACCAATAGTTTAATTCCTCAAGAAATTTGGTCTGTTTGCCAGTCCTTGATGGATAGTAGCAAAGTCTTTCACGAGAAAAGAATTTTTATTGAGTCTGAAATAGATGATAGAACTATCAAACTACGCATTCGAGCTAAATGGTTGCAACTAAGCAACGATGTTTCACGACAAACTACGTCACATCTACGGAATTTCCTGCTAGTGACTCTGGAAGATTGCAATCAAACCAACCAAGGTATGGTGCTGGCAGATGTTGAAAAATATGGTCTCACAGACCGTGAAGCAGAAGTTTGGCGACTGCGGCAAGATAACATGTCATACAAAGAGATTGCTGCCAGGCTTTACATTACGATCAATACAGTTAAAAAGCACCTAAAAAATATTTATGCTAAGCAGCAAGAGGTGTTGTGGTTCGAGTAAGGAAACCTTTAATCTATGTCCACTTTTCATTTCCGAAAAATCACTTATAGTCCTGCTTACACAATAGTTCCCACTTACGAGTGCTTCAATCGATGCACATACTGCAACTTTCGCGTAGATCCAGGCAAAAGTCCTTGGATGACACTTTCAACAGCAGAGAGTCTTTTAAAGCCACTTCAAAACCAAAATGTCTGCGAGATATTAATCCTTAGCGGCGAGGTTCATCCCAATTCACCAAAACGCTACGAGTGGTTTCAATGCATTTATGAGTTATGCGAATTGGCACTTAAAATGGGATTTTTGCCACATACTAATGCAGGACCACTGAGTTTTGAGGAAATGCAACGGTTGAAGAACGTTAATGTTTCGATGGGGTTGATGTTGGAACAATTAACGCCAGCATTGTTAAAAACGGTGCATCGCTACGCACCAAGCAAGTTCCCACAAACACGGTTACAACAACTACAGTGGGCAGGAGAATTAAAGATACCTTTTACGACTGGTTTACTGCTAGGAATTGGGGAAACAGAAAATGATTGGTGGGAAACATTAGAGGCGATCTCTGACCTCCATCAACGTTATCATCATATTCAAGAAGTCATCCTGCAACCTCATAGTCCTGGAAATCAGCAAACTCTAGACGCACCACCTTTTGATCCTCATGAATTACCAAAAGTCATTTTCAGGGCGCGTCAAATTCTACCACCAGATATTACAATCCAAATCCCACCAAACTTAGTTAAAGATGACCAATGGTTACTCGCATGTTTAGAAGCTGGTGCAAGGGATTTGGGTGGAATTGGACCAAAAGATGAGGTGAATCCTGATTACCCCCATCCTCACTACCAGGCATTGAGAGCAATAGTGCAATCTGCAGAATGGGAATTAATACCGCGGTTACCAGTGTATCCACAATTTGACCATTGGTTATCAAGGGAGTTACAAGCAATTGTTCAGCAGTGGCGGATTTTACAGACCAACCCTACCAGAGTTCCACTTGCTCTCTCAATTCCATCATATCTAGACAATCACTAGCAAATGCTTTGTGTAAAAGTTCTTTAGGGATAAATTCATCATATTTTCTTTTTTCAAAAGCTTCTGCTTGACTGACTAAATCCTCAGATTTAATTCTTTGGTGACAAAGTGAGACTATTTCGGCATAAAGATATTTAAACTTGTCCTTACCTAAATGAAGTGTTAAAAAATAGGGACTAACACCACTAATACGTTTAATTTCTAGAGACTCTCTGCAAAAAGAATTCAGTAATCTTTCTAAGGTTCGGTAGCCTACAGTACCCATCCATGGAAAAATACAGCACTTGCCTTTTTCTAGTAATAAAATATTTTTGTGCTGTATTCCAGTACTTCGCGTCAATATACGAACCTCTTGCAATCTTTCTAAAGCATTTTTTTGCAAATATCCATACTCAATATCTTCAAATAGAACCTGCCGCATCCTTTGTAAGATTTTAGTATGAATCGTGCCACTACCACCACGCCAATAAATACTGCCTTTACCGTCTACTTGCTTAACAAAAATAATCTTCTTCTTAAAATCTATTTCTAAAACTTCCCAATTTTTACCAGCTAAAGAGAATTGGTTGCCAACAGGTAAAATCTGAATAATACTACCAATTTCTGTTGTTCCATGCTTGACTATGTATTCTTGGTTTTCTGGAAAAATAGCATAGAACTGAAATCTACCTACAACTTTTTCTCCAGATATACCTAGAATTAATGTACCTTTCTCAGTTTTTTGAATATGATCAATATCAATTAAATATCGTAGTAATAGCTTAAAATCCTCTTTAGTAATAGCTTCAAAACTTGGTAGACTTAAAACCTGTTTAGCAAGAGTAGTTGGCCAAATTTCTCTAGTTGCTGCTACAATACTCATTGTTTGTTGATATAGCAGACTCAAAGGATATTTTAGAGGTTTAATTGGTTCAATCCAACGCTCTTCTAAATAAAGTTGAATAATCGCAATACACTGCAAAAGTTGCCAAGGAATTTGTTCTGGTAGAGTTTTCTCAGAGGATGGTTGATCTTCAGTACAGACAAACCTCATATCAGCAGTCTCTCCTCTTCTGCCAGTGCGTCCTAATCGCTGTAAAAAGCTAGCGACAGACAGCGGAGATTCTAACTGAATTACTCTTTCTAAATGACCAATATCTATTCCTAATTCCAAAGTTAGTGTAGCAGCAGTAACAGTTGGACGATGAGGTTCGCGCATCGCTTTTTCTGCTGCTTGTCGTAACCCAGCAGATATACTACCGTGATGTACATGATAGATGTCTGGTTGTCCTTCTGCTGAAGCAATCTGGCGTAAGGACGTAATTATAGACTCAGTTTGAGATTTGTTATTGGCAAAAATTAAACACTTACGAGATTTGCTTAAATTGAAAATATATCTATCGTAATGATTGATAACCGATTCTTCTTCAGAAGCATAAAAGTGTTCTACAGATAGTTTAACTTGACGTTTTCTCCCCTCAATTTTTGAGGTGATTACTGGCTTTTCTGTTCCTGAACGTAACCAGTCTTCAGCCATGGAATAATCACCAAGAGTTGCCGATAGACCAATTCTTCGAGGTTGTGCTTTTGTGATTTGTGTTAACCGTGCTAATTGACAAAGGATTTGACAGCCTCGTTCCGAACCCATAAAAGCATGAATTTCATCAATAACAACAAACCTCAAATCACCAAATAAGCGTGATAGCTCATAATTTTTATTGATTAATAAACTTTCTAGAGATTCAGGTGTAATTTGCAGAACTCCTTTGGGATTTTTGAGCAGCTTGTTTTTATGACTTTGATAAACATCACCATGCCAGTGGCATACAGGAATATCTGCTGCTCTCAATAAGTCATTAAGACGTTCAAATTGATCATTAATTAAAGCTTTGATAGGACCAATATATAATGCTCCTATGGTATTTGATGGATGATTATGTAGCAAAGTTACAATTGGCAGAAATGCCGCTTCTGTTTTTCCTGAAGCAGTGCCAGCAGTTACTAGTAAGTGAGCATCAGTGTTAAAAATAACGTTGCAAGCTTCTATTTGAATTGGTCGTAATTCAGTCCAGTTATGCTCATATATATACTCTTGAATAAAAGGGGCAAGCTTGGAAAAGGTGCTAAGGGCTTCACCTTTACTAGAGGGATAACTCATAAACTCATATGACTGGTAATTTTTTGTTTTTTGCTTTTTACTGATAGCACCCTTGGCTATTATCCTTTAAGAGAGACCAGGGAGGCATATCGGTAAGATACCTCTATGGTGGTTACACCATTTCACTAAACTCTCGATACAAATCCATCCCCTTGTCTTCCTTGTCCTCCTTGTCCTCCTTGTCTTTTTAGTTGCCAAGCATATCAAATTTATATTGAATTGGTATTACCCTATGATTAGCCTATGCAATAATTTATGCAAGAAGATTGCTGAGAGCATAGAGCACATTGGCAAAGCTAATCACACTCTTATTGACACCTGATACCAAACTGCTGAATTCTGGTAAGGCAATATTTATGAGCCAGCTGCCCAAAATTGACCGTCAAAGAGAGCATCAAGCAAACGAGCGTACATTTTTAGCATGGGTACGTACTTGTGTAGCATTAATTGGCTTTGGTTTTGCAATAGCTCGATTTGGCTTATTTGTGCGTCAGTTGAATACTGCTCTCGCTCGACAAGAACTCTCGCCTAATCCTGTGTTCAATTCTGAAGATCTAGGTATTTGCTTAGTAATATTTGGTATCTTGACGCTTGCTTTAGCAGCTTGGCGATACAACCAAGCCTTTTTACAGATTGAACAAGGAAACTATCAACCAAACCGATTACCTATTTGGGTGATGACTGCCGCAGTGATGATTTTTGGAATACTGAGTCTTCCATTGCTCCTTTTACGAAATCCAGTTCCGTCTTCTCCTCGGGGTCAAAATCAATCCCTGTCTCGTAATGTTCGTTAACTTAGAGGTGAGCTATGGCTTTAATTGCTTCAACAATGTTACCACTAGGGACTCAAGCACCAGATTTTCATCTCCCGAATGTAGTATCTGGGGAGATTGTTTCGCTTTCAAGCTTTGCAGATAAAAAGGCATTGTTGGTCATGTTTATCTGTAGGCATTGCCCTTTTGTTAAACATATACAACAAGAATTAGTTCAGTTAGGCAAAGATTTTTTTCAGAGTGATTTGGGGATGATTGCCATCAGTGCCAATGATGCTAACAACTACCCAGATGATGCTCCAGATTCATTAAAAGCAATGGCAATAGAATTAGGGTTCAAGTTTCCCTTGTGTTACGATGAAACCCAGGAAGTAGCAAAAGCTTACACGGCAGCTTGTACACCCGATTTCTTTTTATTCGATGCAACTCGTAAACTTGTTTACCGAGGACAATTGGATGATAGTCGCCCGAGCAATGGTAAACCTGTAACAGGCGCTGATTTAAGGGCAGCAATTGAAGCTGTGCTAACAGGTAACTCAGTTGAAGAGGAACAAAAGCCGAGTATTGGTTGCAATATTAAGTGGAAAAAAGGAAACGAACCAAGCTATTTTCAATAGTTGTTGATTATGGTGGGGTGAACATTTGTTCACCCCAATTCAATTACTGCTGAATTTCGAGGTTTAGAATGTAGCATCCTAGTTGGACTTTTCCGGCCCACAGTTCGTATTCTACCCGTAAATGTTCTGGTAGAGGATGTCCACTCAGCTTCAAGTTACAAGTATAATTACGTAAGCGGATAGGTTCATTAGGTTGCAATGATTCAATTGGTAACCAGTAACGGCTCACTCCATAAACTCCCTGTTCCCAAAAGTGACGGTAACTTAACTGAGCGTTACCTTGCATAGTCATTATGACCCGATAGGGAGAAATTTCCAGCCATAAAATTCTAGGACCACTAGGAGCGTGAACGTTACTCTGCTGATGGTGTAAATCCCTAGAGAGAGGCTGATCTAAGATCAGCGTATCTTCTTGTCTAAAAGAGTCACCAACTTCGCGGCTTTTAATAGGTGGTGCTGTCAAAAGCAGATGAAATTGATCACTATCTTTTTGATATAGTGTTGCAGCAGTTTCCAAAACAGACCAAACTGGCAGGTCTGTAGAAATGAGTGATAGTAACACGGGCTTGCGGTGGTGAGTCAGCATGGGAGCGCAGCTATGAAAGAAAAAATCTATACTGATCGAGCTAGCAGTCAAGTAACACGGTAGGATACTAGCGCAGTCACACGCCAGTTTATCCTAATGTCGACTTCTGTTATAACCGTACAAATCAAAGAAAATAGTTCTCATAACTTAATTATTCAACAACCTATCTCCGGGTTATCTTTACGTGGTTCTATTCGAGTTCCAGGAGATAAATCCATTTCCCATAGAGCTCTGATGTTAGGTGCTATAGCCCAAGGAGAAACTCAAATTCAAGGATTACTCTTGGGCGAAGATCCCCGCAGCACAGCTCAATGTTTTCAAGCAATGGGAGCAGAAATTTCGGAACTGAATACAGAATTAGTACATGTTAAAGGTATTGGTTTAGGAAACTTACAAGAACCATCTAATGTGTTAGATGCTGGTAACTCTGGCACAACCCTACGACTCATGCTAGGACTCTTAGCCTCTCATTCAGAGCGGTTTTTTTGTGTAACAGGTGACAATTCCTTGCGATCGCGCCCTATGTCTCGTGTTGTCAACCCTTTACAGCAAATGGGAGCACAAATTTGGGGACGAAAAGGTAGCTCTCTTGCACCTTTAGCAGTTCAAGGACAATCCCTAAAACCAATTCATTACCATTCTCCTATTGCCTCAGCTCAAGTGAAATCTTGTATTCTCCTTGCAGGGTTAACAGTTGAGGGAAAAACGACAGTGACCGAACCAGCTTTGTCTCGTGATCACAGCGAACGCATGTTACGAGCATTTGGAGCAAATCTGGTCAGCGACCCAGAAACCAACAGCGTCACTGTTACTGGTCCGGCTTATCTTGTTGGGCAAAAAGTGATTGTTCCAGGAGACATCAGCTCAGCCGCTTTTTGGTTAGTTGCTGGGTCAATCGTACCAGATTCAGAACTGGTCATTGAAAACGTTGGTATTAATCCCACTCGTACTGGTGTTCTGGAAGCCTTAACAATGATGGGAGCAGATATTCAGCAAGAGAATCAACGTGAAGTTGCTGGCGAACCAGTTGCTGATCTAAGGGTGCGTTCCAGTCGTTTGCACAGTTGTACCATTGCTGGAGCCATCATACCTAGGTTGATTGATGAAATCCCAATTTTAGCTGTGGCGGCAGTTTTTGCTCAAGGAACAACAATAATTCGGGATGCAGAAGAATTGCGAGTCAAAGAGAGCGATCGCATTGCTGTTATGGCACAACAACTTAACCAAATGGGCGCACAAGTGAGAGAGTTACCCGATGGAATGGAAATTATTGGGGGTACTCCCTTAACTGGTACGGATGTCGATAGCCACACAGATCATCGCATTGCTATGAGCTTGGCAATTGCTGCTCTCAATGCTTCTGGAACAACTACAATTCACCGAGCAGAGGCTGCATCCGTTTCCTACCCTGAATTCAACACTACGCTCCAACACATTTGTAAATAAAAGGAGCAGAGGGGGACAAGGGAAGGGGGACAAGGGAAGGAAGACAAGGAAGACAAGGGGGACAAGGGGGACAAGGAGCAAAGGAGTAGAGGGTATACTCTATGCTATGCCCTATGCCCTATGCCCCACTCCCTACTTATTCAGCATTCAGAATTTTTGGCACCTTAAAATAGTCACCTTCTTGTTCTGGCGCACTCTGGAGAATGGCTTCTCGATCAGGATAAGGCTGGAGGTTATCTGCTCTTGTCACATTACTAACATCAATTGCCCGTGTGGTTGGGGCTACTCCAGTGATATCTAGTTCACTTAGCTGCTCGAAATAATCTAAAATTCTTCCCAACTGAACTGTGAATAGCTCTTCTTCTTCCGATGTCAATTCTAAGCGAGCTAGATTGGCTACTTTACGAACTTGTTCTCGATCTATCATGTGTTTTAGAAATATACGTCAATCTGCGATCGCCCAGTAGTTTTTAACCAATTTTGGGCTTCAATGTAGTTATTAGGAGCCATACGAATAGCTCTAATCCAATATTCAGCGGCTTTGTCAAACAGTGCTTCTCCGGCGTCGGCTTCTCCTGCTTCCTTTGCCTTTTCACCTTGATAGTGGTAAATAACTGCAATATTGTTCAAAGCTTGGGGTAGGCGTGGGTTATTCTCAATTGCTTGATGATAGAGTTCCAGAGCCTTTTCGTGGTCACCGTTACTTGCATAAATCAGCCCCATGTTATACAAAATATAACTCCGATCATTGGGGTCTTCTTCCAGTTCTAAAGCTTCTTGATAATTTTCTAGGGCTTCAGCGTATTCTCCTTCTGCTTGTGCTGACATTCCATCCCGATAATAAACAAAAGCTTCCTTTGCTTTCTTATTCGTCGGTAGAAGCTTTAAAATCAAATCCGCCATTACCGTAAAAGATTTGTCAATAAAATTATCGTTCTTCTGGGTTCTCGGCATATGCTTCTCTGTAATTGGAGTATTTAAATTAACATATTTAAGTTTTTACTTAGGACTTCTATCCTCCACACAAGCCCAATAGTTAATTTAACTGATTTGTATGGCTATTCCCAACAATTGCAATAAAGTACATACATTCTCAAGGGCATGAGGAGCGGGGGAGGACAAGGGGAGCCAGTGCGTTGCGGAGGTATCCTCCGTTGTAGACGCCTGAAGGGCGGCTTCCCGAAGGGTAGCAACTGGCGTGGACAAGGAGGATAGGGGGGACAAGGAGGATAAGATAACTAACTCCCACTCCCTACTCCCCGCTTTCCAAAATCGGCATAATGCACTCTCGGCTATTATTTTTGGGATTGTTGACCATAGGACTGACTGGATAAGCAGTCATAGAGATGGCTGGGTATGGGTTTAATAGTGGTTGCAGTGTTTCTGGTGTTTGCAGTTGGGGAGCTAACCACAAATCGTAATCCTGAGGTTTCAGAATGACAGGCATGCGAGTATGAAACGCTTGTACTAATTCATTAGGCTGTGTTGTTAATATGGTGCAAGAAGCTATTTGCTCTTTTTCAGAGGGCTTCCATTGCTCCCATAAACCTGCAAAGCCAAACGGTTGCTTATCTTGAAGACAAAAATAAAAAGGCTGTTTTTTGCTTGCTTGTTGTTTCCATTCGTAAAAACCATCTGCCACTATTAAACAGCGTCTGTGCTTAAAAGCCGAGCGAAAAGCTGGCTTTTCTGCAATAGTTTCTGCTCTAGCATTGATAAGTTTTGAGCCTATCTCTCGATCTTTTGCCCATGATGGTATCAAACCCCAGTACAACTGCTGAAATTCACGTTCCTTAGTTTCTGAGTTATACAATACCGCCAGTACCATTTGTGTTGGGGCTATGTTATATTGCGGCTCCACCTCAGGAAGTCTTTTAACATCGAAGTTTTGAGCTAATGCTTCTATTGTTTGGCTTAAGGTAAATCTTCCACACATTTGTTTTTATTTCGACTACTGAAAAATCTAAAAAATATAACTACTTGAATCAAATAATACTTTTAATTTTTTTATTATTAGAGAATAAAACCTTAGATTTTAAGCATCTATTTCTAAAAATTTTACCATAAATATTTGTTTTTTTCTTAATATGCGGTATTTTACTCGCATGCTTAATCAACAACTTCATCTCAATATTTTTTGACATGGAAACGTTGCGACTGTATGATTTTTTACCCTCTGGTAATGGCTATAAGATACGCCTTTTGTTGACACAAATTGGTGTGCCCTTTGACAAAATAGAGGTTAATATCCTCAAAGGAGAGACACGAACGCCAGAATTTTTAAGTAAAAATCCTAACGGTAAAATTCCAGTTTTGGAGATAGAAACAGGAAAATTCTTGGCAGAATCAAATGCTATATTGATTTACTTGAGTGAAGGAACAGAATTTTTACCTTATGACCGCTTTTTACGAGCACAAGTCATACAGTGGTTATTTTTTGAACAGTCCAGTCATGAACCTTATATTGCAACATCGAGATTTTTGATTTCTATTTTAGGTAAGGCTGAAGAATATAAGGAAGTGATTGAACAAAAACGTGAACCTGGCTATGCAGCACTTAGAGTGATGGAAAACCATTTAAAAAGACACAGCTTTTTTGTGGGAGAACGCTACACCATAGCTGATATCAGTCTATTTGCGTATACCCATGTTGCTCATGAGGGTGGGTTTGATTTGACACCATTTCCTGCTATCCAATCTTGGATAGAAAGAGTGAAGTCTCAGCCTCGATATATTAGTATCACCCAAGAATTTAGCCTTACCTACGAATAAATCTCTTACTGCCATTCCCTGGCTCTGCCAGCAAATGATCTTACTGCATCTACCATCTACCCCCACTCATGCACTTTTCTATAGGCTGTAGAGATGTCTAACACCTCTACAGTCACTAGTCTATGTATCAAGATCAACTTCAATCAGCTTTTGTCGAGAAGATAAACCAGATTTGATTTTAATATTTGACTTACGCACGTCGAATTTTTCAGCAAGTAGTTTAATTAACTCCTCATTGGCTTTTCCATCTACAGGAGGAGATTTTAAATGCACAGTTAGACTACCGTCAGCTTCTTCCTCGACTTTTTGAATTTTAGAATTAGGCTTAACTTTAACTTTTTTTTGCATAACTCATTTTTTATTCATTTTTTGTAATTGTCGTAGCCACAGCCAACCTAAAATACAACCTAGTAAATAATATGGAAAATCCCACTAATCAAAGGTTGTACCAATTAATCACTTACCTATCAGTGTGGCTCGAATCTCTTCTAGAAGAGACAAATTCCAAAGCTGCAAAAATTTTAGTATACAAGTAATCATAAATACTCATATAGGAATTTGG
Organism: Nostocales cyanobacterium Centralia_MAG_434; assembly: GCA_021324415.1. Classification (GTDB taxonomy): domain Bacteria; phylum Cyanobacteriota; class Cyanobacteriia; order Cyanobacteriales; family Nostocaceae; genus JAJPJF01. The sequence continues at coordinate 6,792 of JAJPJF010000323.1, read as the reverse complement.
CTAGCTGCTGTTGAACCCCGAAAAAAGAAAAAGCCTATCGGTATAACGATAAGCACGGAGAGGAAAATATGTAAGCTTTGAGTTAACCGATAAAACATCAGAGACAGAAATTAACAGATGTAACAGAAATTAAAGACACGATAACTGTTCACTGTTTACTGTTCACTGATTTAAGGATAGTTGGGATTACCGTTACCAACGACAGCAATTTTATGCCGATAGATTAATTCGCCACCGTACCAACCGGAAACGCCCAAAAGCGTGGCTACGATGACTGACAGTATCAATCCCCACGGCAAAATCGATGATATTTGATTGCTCAATCGCACTAGCAAGTTAATAGTTGTGAGTACTATGGCAGAAACATTAAGAATCAAATGGGCCCAGCCCGCCGTGCGCTTGCGGACTCTTGGTATCCTTAAAAAGTCGAGTAGCCCAGTTAGAGCCGCTGCTAGCCCGCCTGCCAATCCAGCGGCTATAAGCCAGAAGGAGGCACGTGCCCAAAAAGGATCATGAGCCAACCAGAATACTATATCGGTTAACAGCGCTCCAACTAAGAAAGCTATTGGAAATTGGACGAGAATCGGATGGATGGGATGCCCTGCGATCGCAACAGTACTAGGCACACCAGTATCACGAAACTCTCGGCTGTCACTTTCCATGAAAGCTGGAATATTTGGGTATGGTGTTGTGTCTCTATCTTGAGTTTCCATTTTCTTTTAAGTTATTCTTTTTACTTTGTGCTTGTTAGTAAAGGCAAACAACGGTTTGCACGTAATTAATCACTCGATTAATCACTCGTAGGAATTTTTTCGACATTTGCATCAGCCTGCAAAGTGAGTTTACTTACTTCCACTTTCAGATGCTTAATTCTTAGACTCATGCCTTCTAAATCAAAATTATCTAGATTTAGAATTTTGCTAGTTTGACTAACCAATATTCCTGTTAGTTCTTGTGATATTTCCTGATGATCATCATACTCAATATTTTCTAAAGAAACTGTCTTTCCATTATTATTAATTTTAGGAGTTGCTGAAAAAGCAACTTTTTGCTTTTCATTGGTTTCTTGCAAAAAGACTGTAGCTTTTAGTGCTATCTTCTCACTTTCAAGCAAATGGAATTCTACATTTTGAAGAACAACTGTCCTTAGTTGTCCATTTACATGAATTTTTTGACTTTGTAATTGTTCTCGTACATAGTCTGAATTGAAAGCACGATTGATATCATCTTCAGTCAAAGTGACATAAGCACTAGCTTTTGTCGGTTTATTTAGTTCAACTTTACCAAAGGCTGCACTGATGGGATTGATATCAACACTAGTCATGTGCACATCTAATGTCTCCATGCGGAGATCTTTGTGCATTACTAATCCTTGCCCCGCGATTTTAACTTCATCAACCTTTCCCTGAACTAGTTTAAGGGGGTCTGTTTTCACATTCACATCTAAATTTTCTACTTCATCTAACTGACTCGATAACCCTACTTCTGCAGCTTTATTAATTGCTTGTTCTCCTAGTCCAGGATTATCTGGCATTATGATTGAATCTCCTATTTAACTCTATCTGGAGTTAATGTAGAAAAAAGATAGAAGAAATTTATCTATCTGCTGATGGAACTAAGAGTAAATTTTTCTTTGTAATAATCAAGATTCAAGAAAATATTTTTATTTCTCTATCTTCTGATAGAAGAAAGTTAGTATTGTTATCTAGATCACATAAAAATTATAAATGATTTTATCTATCTACGGTACTTATGGTTATCGTTCAAAAGAAAGATGGAGGAGTCCTAATATCTATGACAATCTGGGAAGAAGATTAGCAATAATTACGTATTAATTTCTGAGGAGAACAAGAATGGTCGCAACTTTAGATGATACAAAGCGCTCGGCGATCGCAGTTCAATTAGCCGATATGAAAGCAATTCAACAACTGTTGATTGAAAATGAACAACAGTTTCTCAGAGAAATCAGAGATCCAGACGTTCAAGAGCGCATACAAAATATGCTCAATGACGACCGAAAAAATCTTGGGGTTCTGGAAACAGTAATTGGTCAATACGGTATTCAAGCGCAGCCTAAAGAAACTGTTACAGCCTTAATTAAAAACGTTCGAGAACTAATGCAAGGCTCTAAATTGAGCTTATACGAAAAAGTATTTCAACATGAATTACTGAAGCATGAACAAGTCATGACTGGCTTAATAGTCCATAAAGCAGCGCAAAAAGTTGGTGCCGATGTCATACTGGCAATTGGACCTTTGAATACAATCAACTTTGAAAACCGTGCCCATCAAGAGCAACTGAAAGGTATCTTAGAAATTTTGGGCGTTCGTGAACTGACTGGACAAGATGCAGATCAAGGAATTTGGGCTCGCGTTCAAGACGCTATGGCAGCATTAGGTGGTGTGGTTGGCAGTGTTGTTACCCAAACCACTGACAAAAAGGATATGAATATCCAAGATGCCATCCGTCTAGATCACAACAAAGTTAATACCTTGTTCACAGAATTATTAGCAAGTAACGATCAACAAAAAATTCAAGAATACTTCGGTCAAATCTATAAAGATCTGAGCGTCCACGCTGAAGCTGAAGAGGAAGTTGTATATCCTAGAGTTCGTCCTTTCTATGGTGAGCATGACACCCAGGAACTTTATGACGAACAAGCCGATATGAAGCGGAGGTTAGAAGATATTAAGGCTACTAGTGTTTCTTCCTCTGAATTTAAAGACAAAGTCAAACAGCTCATGGATGTTGTAGGCGATCACATTCGTCAAGAAGAAAGCACAATGTTTGCTGCTATTCGCAACAACTTAAGCACTGAGCAGAGTGAGCAATTAGCTACTGAATTTAAAGCTGCTAAAACTCGCCTTCAAGAACGATTGGGTGTAGTCCACAAGTAAAAGTCTCAAAGAGGATGTTTATCAAGTGTCGGTTGGTATAGTTTGTCATTCCAAATGGACTAAAGAGCAACTAAGAATGAGCCATTTTAATCAGCATATTGAGATGCTTAACTTTATTTTATGACAAGGCTATACCTACAACATGAGATTTTAAAACATCCTATAATCTGATTACCAAAGGTATGCTGAGTTAAATTTGAGATCTCTCATCAAATATTGATGGGAGTTTTTATTTTAGTGTTATTTGTTTAGCTTGAGTTGATTTATGAAGGTTGAGATTTCTAACATATCGTTCACAATAAAAGTAAAAACGAAATATGAACCACGTAGATTATTTACGTATCAGTCTCATAGATCGCTGTAATTTTCGCTGCCAGTACTGCATGCCAGAGGGAGCAGAACTCGACTACATTCTTAAACAGCAGTTATTGACTGATAAGGAGTTACTGACCCTTATTAAAGAAGTATTTATTCCTGTGGGATTTACCCGGTTTCGTTTGACTGGGGGAGAACCGCTTCTACGTCCTCATGTGGTGCATTTAGTTGAGGAGATCGCTTCTCTGCCCCAAACGCAAGACCTTTCAATGACAACTAACGGCTTTCTATTGGCTCCGATAGCACAAAGCCTTTATGATGCAGGACTGCGACGAATTAATATCAGCTTAGACTCTCTCGAGCCAGATACTTTTGATCAAATTATTGGTAATCATGGCCGTGGGCGCTGGCAACAAGTTTGGGATAGTATTCAAGTTGCTTATAATGTGGGATTTGATCCACTTAAACTCAATGTAGTTGTGATCCCAGGTGTCAATGACCACGAAATTACTAATCTAGCAGCACTGACAATTGACAAGCAATGGCATGTTCGATTTATTGAATTTATGCCGATAGGGAATGCCCATTTATTTAGTGATCGTGGTTGGATACCTTCACAAGAGATCCGGCAACTTATCCGGGAACGCTGGGGCTTGACTGAATCTCAAGTTCGTGGTAATGGACCCGCTGATGTGTTCAAAATTCCTGGAGCAAAGGGGACATTGGGATTTATCAGTCAGATGTCGGAGTGTTTTTGCGATCGCTGTAACCGAATGCGCTTATCTGCTGACGGATGGCTGCGTCCTTGCTTGCTAAATGAAACTGGTCAAATTGATTTCAAAACCGCTTTGCGCTGTGGTGTGAGCACTGCTAGTTTGCAAGAGCAGGTTCGACGGTTGTTGGCAATTAAGCCAGAAATTAACTTTAAGCAACGAGATAAAGGGAATACAGAAGGTGTTTACACCCGTACTATGTCACAAATTGGAGGGTGATAAAGAGTTAGGAGTTAGGATTTAGGAGTTAGGAGTTAGCTCCAGGCTCCTAATTCCTAACTTCTTTAGGCTTGCCGTGAGTAGTATTCCACCACAAGCAGTTCATTGACTTGAAGTGCAACCCACTCGCGTTCAACAACACCGTTGACTTTACCAACCATTTTATTTTTATCAAATTCCAAATGGCTAGGTAGGTTAGCTAGACCAGGATATTGTAAGTTGGCTTCTACCAACTGACGCGATTTCTCCCGATTTCTAACTGCAATTTCTTCTCCAGGACGACACTGATAACTAGCAATATCAACAACACGACCGTTGATTGTCACATGTCCGTGATTTACCAGTTGGCGTGCTGCTGGAATAGTGGGAGCCATTCCCAAGCGAAAAACGGTATTGTCCAAACGCATTTCTAGCAATTGCAACAGTACTTGACCAGTAGAGCCAGTCACACGTCTAGCTTTACGTACATAGCGTAACAGTTGCTTTTCTGTCAAACCATAATTAAAGCGCAGTTTTTGCTTTTCCTCTAAGCGGATGGCATATTCTGATCGCTTTTTACGATTCTGACCATGTTGACCAGGGGGATAAGCGCGTCTAGCGCTTTTACGTGTTAACCCTGGTAAGTCGCCTAGACGACGTACAATTCTAAGGCGAGGTCCTCTGTATCGGGACATGTGCTTCCTTTAATTTAATCCTGCTCGAATTTTACCCAGACATACTATTATAATCCGTTTTGTCTGATCAACTAGGGGGGAGGGGAGTTAGGAGTTAGCAAGGGGGAGGAGCCACTCCTGTTCTCTTCAATAAATTCTAATTTCTGACTCTATTAAAGATGAGGTAGCATAACCTTGGGTGTTTGGATTTAGAACGGAATAGAAATGTTAGGAAATAGAAAAAGCGAATATATGGAAAGCCCTCAAGCTGAAATCGCCCCCTTCCATCCCATCCTCAAGTTCTTCTTTATAGAGAAGACATTGCTTAGTCGTAAAGCAAGTGGGCTGTTTACACCAGCATTAGCGTTAACTGGATGGCTAGCAATGGGCTTACCCAGTCAGGCTATAACGACTTCCTATAATACACAAGTCGATACGTCTTACTACAATGAATACCGTGTGTGCGCTGCCCGGCTTTTAAGTGTAAATATCAATGCACAAGCAATAGCACAGGCTTGTTCTACTTCACTCCGTCCGCGTGACTTGTCTTCTTGTGTACTAGACATTAAAAAGAAAACGCCAATCGCCGCAACGGATGCACTTTCAACCTGCAGCCAGGTTAGGTATCCCAGAGATTTGGCTACCTGTGTAGTGGGGATCAATCATTATAGTAAGGATAGTAAGGAGGCAGTTAACCCAGCAATTTCAAATTACTGTAGTCGCAGTTTATTGCCAGTACGTTTTGCTGAGTGTGTTGTGGGTTTGCATTATGAAATTAAAGTTGCGACTATTCAAGCGATGGATAGTTGTATCGATGCTAGCGATCGCGTCTCCGGCTTTTTGCCCTCTTTCATTCCAGCAAGTACGGGAACGTCGCCAATTTATCCACCTTCAGTTAATCCCTCAACTCCAACCAACCCACCTGGCGTTTCAACTCCAGAAAACCCCAGTGGCTCTTCAACAACCCCAGCTAATCCAGGCAATATAACTCCAGCTAACCCAAGCAGTACAACTCCAGTTACTCCAGAAAACCTAACTCCAGCCAATCCTAATAGGAAATAAGAACACATAATTATTGACGAAAAGCTGCGATATGCTTCTTGGGTATTCCGAAGTCTAAAACTCCGGAAGCCCCAGATATCAGTTATTAGCGCCACAGGAAACTGCCGATCGTCAATGTTTAAACTTACAGTGTTGAGTCTACCAATTATAGGGACTCAACGTGGTTATCTTTGCTTTTGAAAAATTTCAGCAGGCGAAAACCTAGCCATATTTTGAGTCTAGTCTTCTTTTTTTCCAAAGACCATCTGTAAAATCATTGGCTCACCTCCGTCTTGGTGATATTTGTCAGCCCAAGAGCGAATGATTTCGTCCAATTCTTCCATAGCTTGTTCCATTTTATCGGCTGGAATATCCAACTCCTCTAAAATGCGCATTGCACCATGTCGTCTTTCTGCCCAATCTTTCATCATCCGAAAATACCGAGCGGTATCTTCTACCATGATGTAGGTACGCTCTTGTTCATCTACTGGGGCATAAAAAGGACGAGTGAGTGCGTAGAAAGGCATTCCCCAAGGAGAATCAATACGCGTTACAGTACCAGAGTAAAGCAACCGACGCTTAATATGCTCTGCCAATGCTTCGCTTAAAGGCATTTGGTGATGAGGAGGTAAGTCCTCTTGAGAGCGTTTATGCAGAAATTCAATCAACTCTAAAAACTCAAAGGAGGTAACAATCTGCGCATCCGGCAAATTAGGAGGCAGTTTCTGCTCAATTTGCTTTTTCTCCTCAGAGGTTAAGCTTGTCCCCGGAACACGAGATTTTCCTGGACGCCATGGATATTTTTCCATCCAAACATAGGGAAATTGGATGAGATAGCGTGGTTCTTGAGAACCCAGCATCTTTAATAGCTTGCCTTCAGTCAGAGCTTGTCTG
>JAJPJF010000550.1 GCA_021324415.1 Nostocales cyanobacterium Centralia_MAG_434 | reverse complement strand
TCCTTGTCCTCCTTGTCCTCCTTGTCCTCCTTGTCCTCCTTGTCCTCCTTGTCCTCCTTGTCCTCCTTGTCCTCCTTGTCCTCCTTGTCCTCCTTGTCTCTCTGGTTGCCAAGCGTACCAAATTTATAGTGAATTGGTATAACTTCCTCTTCCCACTCCCAAAAATTTATTCCTTTGGAGGGTGCTACCCGAATACTGACTATGGCAGGCTAGGATATATGCGTAAATAATAGTTTTCGAAGCTTGGCATTACACAAAAAATTAAAAGTTTTCACTTTATAACAATGGTTTATAAATTGCGTAAACGTCTTGCTTTTTTACTAGGTTTAGGGATGAGTATAGGTGTAGGATTGTCAACACCTACGCCAGCTACTGCACTTCCTTGGGGGAGTTTACTTCTTAATGGCGCTCAGCTTCTGCAACTCTCTAGTTTATCAACAAAGCAAAAAGTTGCACTGGGTCATCAGATTCACCAACAGGTACTGAGCAAGTATAAGCTGGATACGAACTCCGAAACAAATGCCTATGTTAATCGTGTGGGTCAACGGGTTGCAGCTGCTAGTAGCTGTTCGCAATATCCATTTCATTTTTATGTTGTTCAAGACCGTAGCATCAATGCCTTCTCAACAACAGGTGGTTATGTCTACGTTAACACTGGATTGTTAAAAGCAGTGGATAATGAAGATCAATTAGCAGGGGTCTTAGGCCATGAAATTGGTCATATTTGCGATAACGACTTGATCAACAAAATGAAGCAATCCGATCTTGCTCAAGGCTTAGCTTCAGTTGCTGGTGTAGACCAAAGTACTATAGCTGCTTTGGGTTATAAGCTGGCTTTTGAGTTACCAAATAGTCGGCAAGATGAATATAACGCTGATGCTCAGGGATTAAAGTACATGAAACGAGCAGGCTATAATCCTAACGCTTTGCCTGCATTCTTAAGTAAACTGCTAAATCAATCTTCTACACCAGCCTTTTTGAGCGATCACCCAGGAAGCAAACAGCGAATTGCTGTTTTAGAAAAGAAAATTGCTGCTGGTCAATAAGGCTGACTTTTCAGCGCATATAAAAAAGAACACAAAACCCAGGACACAGAGTATCGTAGGCAATAATCTGTGTTCTGAGTTCTGTGTTCTTTCTTATTCAAAACCTCAATTTGTCTGAATCTAACTTGCTTGATTCAAGAGATCTGTCCTTAATAGCGGAAACCTCCCTTACGCTGCTTATGGTTGGCAACTGCTTTACGCTTACGTTTTTGCAGAGGTGTTTCAAAGTGACGATGCTTCTTCATATCTGGAAATATTCCCGCCTTAGAAACTTGCCGCTTAAATCGACGTAAGGCTGACTCAATCCCTTCATTCTCACCCAGCACTATTTGGGTCATTCTATCTCCGACTAAATTAACTTAGGTGGTGGCTAGATGGCTTCGCGCCATTCAGTAAGCTGTCGGTAAAAAGGGTAGACTTGTTCTCTACCCTTGTCATCCAAGAGCTATGATAGTACTCAAGAACACTAAATATACACTTTTGCTCAAGAAGTAAAGATTTGTTAATGCTCTCCGGACTTCTTTAATGAAAGTTGTATCTGGTTTTCATCAAGAGCACTATTCATTCTTGGCTTTAATACTTAGTAACGACGAGAATAGCCGCCGCCGCCGCCGCCGCTATTGTTTCCCCATCTGCCACCACCACCTGAAGAACCTCTATCTGGTTTGGGTCTTGCTTTATTAACTTTTAGGCTACGACCCATCCATTCAGCACCATCTAGAGCTTCAATTGCTGCAGCTTCTTCTGCCTCTGTTCCCATTTCTACAAATCCGAAACCTTTGACGCGACCTGTTTCCCGGTCTGTAGGCAATTGAACACTTTTAACAACTCCATATTCTTCAAAAACTTGCTTAAGATCGTCTTGCCTAATCTCGTAAGAGAGATTACCAACATAAATCGACATGTAACATCTCCTGAATCAGAGTTTGTAGAGATTTAGATCCGGAGAGGTCTGTAATGATCGTTTATCAACAAAAACAAACTGCACAACCGAATTTAATCTTCTACAGATATCCTAACACACCATAGCAAATTTTTTTCTGCATGACTAAAGTCTAGTATCACCATTCGCACAATTAGCTAGCTATGGCATCGGCGATACTAACTTTTGCTGCCGAAGTGTTAAACATCCGTAACAGGTTAAAACAGTGTTGGTTTTTGTTAACTTACATCTTAACTTATATTATGATAAAAAATTACGCACTCAACCAAGTTCACAAAAAATTGACGGAAAATGTTGAGTTCACTTCCGACTAATGTTAATAAATGATGCCTGTGAATGTGATTATGTAAACACAAGTTACATGATGCTTGAGTATTGCGTCTTTACAGATTGTGTCTTTTAAGAGGTTTTATCAAGAATTATTAAGAATAATTACTGGTATATAAATTTTATAATATTAGCCTGTGGTTATAATTCGTTCTCCATCATGACAACAGACTCTCAAACACTATTCATTGCTTCCGGCCCTTTACCCAATCCAGAAACTGTAAGGACAGAACAAGCATCATCTAGGAGAGTAAAAGACGATCCACTGATAGCCAGTGGTTGGGAAAACGCCGTTTATACAGGCTCTGTCTTGGTTGTGTTAGGTGTTCTGGTAGTTATAGGAGTTTTTAGCCAAAAATTCGAGCATGTCGTTGTTATGGCCTTAATTCTGACTGGTATATTGATTGCTTGCATTATGATTATGAGTCTGTAGACTACTCTGGTAAGTTATTTAATGGGCTTGACGGTAACAATTTATATCAGTAATGATAAATTCAGGCTAAAATTAGCTACCTTTAGCCCATTAAACATATGAGCACTACTGAACAACACTTGCAGCCTGAAGGTCAGCCAATTTCTCGTCGTCGAATGCTTTACTGGTCATGGTGGTTGCCCTTATTTGGCTTAGCCTGGATTGCTTTCTTGGTCAGTGCTTTTCCTCAACCAGTCGCACTATTTCAGCAAAACTGGCCATTGATTTTTGTTGGTATGGTAGGTGCTTTACTTGGGAATATTACCGCTGTTGGCGGCGGAATAGTATTTGTACCTGCAATGATCTTTATTTACCATTTGCCCCCTGTGGTTGCACTTAAGATTGCGATCGCATCTCAGTCGTTTGGTATGACTAGTGGTGCAATTGGCTGGCTACGTCGGGGCGTGGTTCCACTCAAAGCATTGAAGTTTACAATACCAGGACTATTAATTGGCAGCACAATCAGCACTTTAGTGATTCATCCCAACGCACTTTTAGTTAAGGGGCTGTTTGGTCCTGTGTCTATTAGCCTTGGTATTGTGACACTGGTTTTTCTCAACCGTTACCCTAATCACCAAAGTACAAGCATTCCAAATAGTGCGAAAACGCCTTTGTTTTTGGTTGCTATCATTGGCGGTTTGATCACTGGATGGGTGGCTATAGGCGAAGGCGAGGTGATTGCTGCATTTCTCATGCTGGTTTATAGGTTTAATGCTAGTGGCGGTATTGGTCTGGGGGTAGTTCTGCTTTCTGTCAACTCCATTTACTTAGCTCTATTACATACTTTTTTCTTAGGTGGCATTCCTTGGGAAATAGCTGTTTTTACCGTTCTTGGCTGTGTTTATGGAGCACGACTAGCACCATATCTCAGCCAATGGATTAGTCCGCAAATATTAAAAATTGGGTTTGCTATTATCGCCATGATTGACGGTCTAATTTTTTTACTACAGTTCCTGATATTTGGTCACCATTGAGTTACTAATTCAGTTATTCTATCCAAGATATCTCTGTGAGATGCTGTGTGCATGACTTAAGCGCGTTAATTTGAGTAAAGAATTAAGTGAAAAGCGCGTGTTTATGAATCAAACAATAAGTCTCAAAACTCTTAAAGAGGTTGAGGGCAATGACCAATGTACTGTTGTCAAACAACAGCTAAAAGCAAAGCCGCTGATCATCTTGAGCTTAGAAATACTTCTAGCATTACCTCTAGGTTTAATCCTTGCGCACTTCCAAATTGGAGGGTTAGCCTGGATATTTGCAGGTATTGTCTCTGGTACAGTTGTCTTTCAAAGTTATCGGATTTTCTATAACTATTTACCCAAACCTAACCGGACTGCTAGAAAAATTGGCATGACACTTGTAGGGTTAAATGTCGGCTTTTCAATTGTCCATGGAAATCTGACCAATGTGACTTCTTACATTCCAACTTTTACTTTCCTGACATGTTTTATGCTACTCTGTGGTCTGTTTATTGGCTACTTTTACTCACGTTTAAGTAAAACCAATTTATTAACAGCAATGTTGGCTACAGTTCCTGGTGGTGTAGGACCTATGTCAGCTATTGCTGCTGATTACGGCAGGAATGTTGCTCTTGTGGCACTGGTTCAGGCACTCCGCGTCACTACTGTAGTATTTTTGATACCTTCATTTGCAAGGATATCATCTGGTACTTCCCCAGCACTCTCCATCAAAGACGTTGTACTTGGTCTCGATACTGCTGATTTAGGATTACTCTTGTTAACACTAATGCTTGGTGGATTAGGAATGTATCTAACCTCTACATATAAAATACCATCTGGCGATTTTTTCTGTGCAATAGCAGTTGGGTTTACCTTCAATCTAATGCTTAATTCTCTGTCTTTAGTGGGTAATGTTAACTTTAATCCACCACCTTTGATGAACTTAGTAGGTCAAATGCTTTTGGGAATCACGATTGGTGAGTATTGGGGTGATAAATCTATTTTAGAGAAAAAGACGATAGCTTACTCTTTTCTGTCTGTAGCAATGACTTTGGTTGCAGGAGCGATCACCGCCATACTTGCTATGCAATTAACTGCTTGGGATTGGTTAACGTGTATGCTAGTAACAGCGCCGGGGGGTTCTGCAGAGATGATTCTTGTGTCTTTGGCATTAGATCATAATGTTGAAATCGTTACAGCTGGTCATTTGATACGGCTGATTGCTATCAACAGTTCTTTACCACTTTGGGTCTTTTTGTTTCGCCGACTTGAGGGTAAACTTTCAGAACCAGTTGAAGATTTGCCCAACAATGGAAATATGTACAATTAAGGATGGTATAGATGGTTGCCGAAATTCAAGAATTTGATGCCTCCCATTGGGTGAAAACTCGTTCTTCTCTCGATCCTACCCAATCTACCTTTCTCACCTGGACAGGGTCAATTTTTGCCTTTATCCCAGGTGAGAAGAGAAAACTCCTGTTTAAGATTTTGGGAATGAGTGTGAGCAGGTGTATTCTCACACAAGAGGGTAACTGGGATTTTACATCCCGAGAGCTGACTTATTATCTTGATCCACAAACAAGTCAAGTTTTGCACAAGTGGGAGAATCCTTGGACAGGGGAAACAGTTTCAGTCATGCACGTTGCCAATAATCCAGTACAAGGAAACTTTAAGGGTCAGTTTTCGGCTCCAGTAGAGGGAGAAAGCACAACCTTCGTCTTTGACATATTTCCCACTTATCCCAATCCTTTGGCAGACAATCCTAAGTTTGCGCCTTACAGTCCACAACCTATTTATCAAGCAGCAGAGTTGTTTAAACTGACTGTTCCAACAGCAGATCTGTTGAATCCAGAACAAGCTTCAGTTTCTCAACTTCGATTAAGCTGGGACAGAATTGGTCCATGGCTGCCTTGGATGAAGATGGGCACTAACCCTGGTCACCTCATATACAGTGCTTATGGCAGCAAAGCCAATAGTTTTACTGACTTACCCCAACTATTTCAAAATGAAATTAATAACCGCATTCCTTTATACAAAAATGCGCCCCAGTCTTTACTAGATGTAGAAGATATGACATCTTGGCTCTACTTCCAAAAGCACTTTGACGCTTACTTAGCAGGTGAAATTTTCCCTCTGCCAGAAGCAGAGGAAGACGTTACATAAGGTTGAGAATTAGTTGTCCAACTCTTCTGGAGTCCCCTGGAAAAATTGCATTTGGATGGTTTTAGTATGTTCCCCATTGGCAGTAACTGCCGTCATGGCACAATTAATGAGCTCGTCCCTAAAGGGGATACGTAGGTGGAAAGTGCCATCCGGTTTAAGTTTAATGGCATGACCACCAATGCTCACAATTGAACCAGGCTCTGCTGCTCCATGGATAATTAGTTCAGCATCGGCCATAAACCAAAAATCTTGCTCAGGACTGCTGGAGACACGGGCAATTGAGGAACGGGCTAGTAACAACCAACGATTGTTGTTGGTAACATAGCCGATTTCAGCAATGTAGTCGCGATCGCTTGTGGGAATAGCCACATAGCGATCATGTATTGTCTCCTCACATTCATACTGCTGTATTTGCTTAGGATTTTGATAACTCAAATCAACATTTGTGACATCATAAAGTCGTAGCATAAGTTGAGAACCACCTTGCTGGCGGAGTGCTTCCTTGTGGTACTCCGGCACCTCCCAACAAGCATAAGCCCATTTGGATGTGCGGGGTGTGAGGATAATATGGCTCTTAACATCCTTGTTACCATTGGTTGCCACTCCTGTTTCAGTTGCTGTAACTGCCGCTACTTCAGGACTATGGGGAAGAGTAGCCGATGTTGTTTGCACTGCAGTAGTACTAGTTCCATTAGATACATCTTTCGAATACTGTGGTTGTTCGAGAACAGAACCAGTTGTAGATGTTACGGAATTAACGTCTGAGTATTTGGGGAATTCCGCAAATGTGGTAGTATCTGGCTGTTCATCGACCACAACTTCTTTTGCCTTTAGGGAGCTTTTTTCACCATTTTGCCTGACTTCTCTTGTATCTTTCGCTACTTTCGATTCTGAGGCTCTCTCAAAAAATTTTAACCAAAGTGGAGAAGAGGTTCCTACTGATAAGACTTGACCATCTGCTAATGTTGCACTTCCAGGGGCAGTTGAATTTGCTGCTTGATTAGATACAGAAGATGTTGTTGGGGTAGAGTTTTCTACAAAGTTAGCTGAGGAATACTGCAGTGGCTTGCTACTAGTAGGCTGAAGTTCTGTGACAGCAGCGTCTTGTAAGGATAAACCTGGTGTTAGTTCTACTACACCCTCTACTTCATTCCCTGAACCACGTCTTCCTCGTAACCACCAGACTAAGAAACCACCTAACGCGAACAAAGGTAATAGCCACCACAAAAGTGGTATAGCACCCTTTCCTGCTATGTTTTTGTAGGTACTTAGAAAGCTCTGATTATCGGAAGATCCTTGATGAGTAGCTTGATTTGTCGTCCCAGTAATTGCTGAAGCCGCAGAACTATTATTTGCTGATGAACTTGTCGGAGTTGGTGAAGCAGTGACGCTACTATTTGTTGCTGAAGGAGTGGGTAAGATATTTGTAGCTGTAGGAACTGTTTCAGGTTTGCCAGAGGCGATCGCCGTAGCTTCTGAGTTTACTGCTTCTTCAATAGCTTGCTGTCCTAAAGGCGAGGTAGCAAAACTGAGAAACTTGCTCACTATCGGACTCGGATTTTTCTTATAAACGTATACTGAAGCCAGTGAGAAGGGATATCTCGGGTCTTTTGGTAAGATATGATTCATCGAAACAATACGTATATCTTGCAGTTTCGATGCTTGATTTGCCAAGATATAACTGATACCATCCTTACCTAATTGCTTAGCAAGTTCAGGAATTTTCTCTTCGTTCAGTTGCGCAGAAGTGGAACCTGTGCCAAATTGAGCATTTTGAAAGACTGGATAATCCCGTAAGGCTTCTCGGGTATCGCTTGTGATTGGGTGGTCAAGGAAGCGAATTGTTCCCTGAGGACCTCCCATCTGTGACCAATTTGTAATTTCTCCCCGAAACACCTTGGCAAATCGTTTACTGGTGAGGCTTCCTTTGAAAGGATTTTCTTTACTCACCACAATTGCAATCTTGTCTCGGCGTAGAAGGATTTGCTCGAAACCTTTGGCCTTTTCTTCTGGTGTTAGTTCGCGACTAATTGCTGCTAGATCGATTGTTCCGTCTTGTAAAGCTTTTAGTGCAGTATCAGTGCCACTAGCAGCGACGTCAACTGTAGTCCCAGAAGACTGTTTTTCAAAACGTTGTTTCAAGGTTTGATTAATCGCAGCCATGCTCCTTGAACCATCAATTCTGACTGCTGTGCCAGTTGGAACAGTTGTCAAGACAGAAGGCAACGGAACATGAGTTGCAGATTGTGCCAAGGCCGATTGCAGTATAGTCAGAGTTCCTGCCGTGGGGATGGTTGCGAGGGCAAACAACAATGCTAAATTGAAGATCGAATTATCTTTGTTTTCTTTTTGCCACATATGCCTCTTATCAAACGAGAGGAAACCGAAAGCTGGCTAGTCTTAATTGTTTTCTTACGAGAGGAGACTGGTATACTTCTTGCATATGTTTCCTAATTTGTAGGAGATACTTAACAATAGGTTATACTTTGTCTCGGCTGTATCTTGCATTGCAAGCATAACAACAAGAGTATTTGTTTGTTTTGAATTTCACATTACCCTTTCAAGCAAGGCTTTTGTCTATTTTTAGTTGTACTTTTCTCCGGTTTAGGTCAGAAATTTGACTATTTAATTTTAGAGTTAGTTTTATACACTATTAGCAATCTTTTACACCCTTTCTTTATTAGATAAGCATCATTTATACTCGATTCACAGCGTTTTTTTACTGGAAATTAGAAAAATTTTACAGAGTAAATGATACTAGGTTAGCGGCTCATAGTCAAAAGATTTGTTTGAAAGCCAAAAATCAACAAACTTTACCACGCCCTTTTGCTGCTGATGAAAGATGCACCACTTGTATTTATGAGTTGGCAATCACTTTATCCTTGAACTAAGCTTATCTGTGCCTCTAATCCCGTGCATAAGGTGCATCTTCTTTGACTAACCTTTTTTAAGTGGAAGTACTGTAGCTTAAGTGCTTCTTTTCTGCAACTCTCAAGCTATAACTGAGCGCTGATATCAGTCAATACATGAAGGTTTATTAAAGTAATTTTTTTTCTTTCAAAAATTGAACAACAGTTATTAATATCAATGATGGTGGTAAGTAATGTCTGTAGTTATCAGGGTGTAAAGGCTGCAACACATAAATTTTATATTACGGAAATTGACTGAAGCCTATGGACTCACGACAGACTTCAATTAGAAAAAAAATTGTTGCCACTCATTTCAGTAAACTATCAGCATACTTAATCGCTTTACGACCCGAACTGTGGCCCAAAAATCTGATAGTCTTTGCTGCTCCCCTGTTTGCCTTTAGCATCCATAAGGACTCCCTGCAAGCTAGTCTGCTAGCATTCATCCTATTTTGTTGTGTTTCTAGCGCTTTTTACTTAATTAATGATATTGCAGATGTAAAAATAGATCGTCAACACCCTATTAAGTGCCAACGCCCAATTGCCGCAAGATTAGTACCTATTCCTATGGCAGCTTCGATGGCATTTGTTTTATTAGCTAGTGCCTTAGCTATCAGCTTGCATGACTCGCCTGTGCTAAGTGTAACAATGACTGCATACGCAGTATTGCAAGTTGCCTATAATCTGCGTCTCAAACAATTGGTCATTGTTGATATTGTCGTGATCGCACTTGGGTTTATTCTACGCGCTTATGGTGGCGCTGCTGCCACTGGAATTATATTATCGCCGTGGTTTGTGCTTTGCACGGCAATGTTAGCTCTATTCTTAGCAATTGAGAAACGCAAAGCTGAACTGCGGTTAGCTCAAATCAGAGGTGCTAAACTCCGTGCAGTTTTGAGACGCTACTCACTACCACTGCTTCACCGCATGGAAAATATAGTCACCACGGGTACGATCATTTCTTATGCTCTTTGGAGTTCCGGTCCACTTTTACACGGTGCATCGACTTCTTACATGCTGCTTACAATGCCCTTTATTGTATATGGTATTTTTCGTTACCAACTGCTCAGTGCTCCCCAAGAAATCAACAACCTGGACAACATCAGTCTCAAACAAGTTGGAACAAGTGATCAACCAGAGGAAATTTTATTGCAAGATTTGCCTATTGTATTGACTTTTGTCGGTTGGACGACGAGTTGTTTTGTGATTCTTTGGCTTAAACAACAAGGACTTATCGATTAATCTTGATATCAACAAGCAAATTGCACATTTAAAAAAGACAAGTTAGGACTGTAAAGTTTGGTTTCAAGACAAACACTCCTACGATTACGAGTGATAAATTAGTAATTGAAGCTTCTTAGCTTCCCTGGCAGATTTAGCAGCCATAGTTAAATTGAGTTAAGAGGTCTAAAACGCTGTTGTATTACAATCTGTCTCGTATACCTAGAACAACACCCAACGCGAAAACTCATATTTCCTCACAGTGGTGATTGGGGGCAATATAGCTGATTATTAATCTTCGAATGTGAAGTCATCAATCGCTAGAACCCCGAGCAGTAATGATTAAAAAGAGGAGATCGCTGAGCGAGTAGAAGCTTGGGTGTTGTTGTTTTAGAATTCTTAATTAATCCCATATAGCACTTCTCGCTTGCATTCGATATATCATATGGGTAGACATAATATTATTGTGCCTGTGCTTACTCTACTTTGACCAGATAAAACACAGGGATTAGGTAAGGCATTGTAGGAGGTGATAGAAAGGATGGAAATAGTTTTTTTATCGGCTTGTTGCTTTCTTTGGCTAATTGGCTTTTCACTTTTAGCAGAATTTTGGTTTAGTGAGGAGGAGGAGGTTCTAGTAGAAAGTTTTTTCTACGAGGATGAGGAAGTTGTCCGAGAAAATTTGTTTTATGCTGAGGAGCAGTTTTGATTTCTGGTCAATACTGAGTACCAGTGGTTTTAGCAAAGAGGATAGTTGAATTTTTAACAATCCTATGTTATCGTCATGCCAGGAATTAAAGTATAAAATGTTCAGATTCAAGTCGAATGCAGAGATATAAAGAAACCCTGAGCAGTATAGGAAGTGATCCAAAACGACCGTGCTGCTCATTTGATTTGCAATGCTTCCATTCGAAATTGAATAGATGATTACTACTAATCATTACTAAAAATTTTTCATGGGAAACTGTGGAAGTACCAGAGTATGGTACCAGGAAACTAGATGATGTATATCAGAGTTTATGTCAGAATTATGGGTCAATTTTTTTAGCTCTGGTCCTTTTATCCCTCATGGACATTGCTATCTCTGGAAAACTGATTTAGTTTTGCTACACATAGTATCTGACGGGCTCATTGCACTAGCTTATTACTCTATTCCAACGACACTATTCTACTTTGTCTATAAGAGGCGAGATCTGCCTTTTGATTGGATTTTTCTACTATTTAGTGCATTTATCATAGCTTGCGGCAGTACTCATATTATAGAGATTTGGACGCTTTGGTATCCAACCTATTGGTTGTCAGGAGCAGTCAAAGGGTTTACTGCTGTCATATCTTTGACAACAGCAGTGCTGCTTGTGTTTTTAGTCCCGCAATTACTAGCAATTCCTAGTTCGAGCCAATTAGAACAAGCAAACCGAGAACTTCAAACACAGATAGCGGAGCGGTTACGGGTAGAAGAAGAATTAAGGAAATACCAGAATCACTTAGAAGAATTAGTTACTCTTCGTACCAATGAGATAACCAAAACCAACGAACAGTTGCAACAGGAAATCATTGAGCGTCAACGTGTTTTAGAAGCACTACGACAAAGTGAGGAACGTTATCGTTACTTGGCTGAGGCAATTCCTCAACTTATATGGACAACTAATGCTGAGGGCGAGTGCGATTACTTTAATCAAAACTGGTGCGATTATACTGGACTCACATTAGAACAGTCGTTAGGTTCTGGTTGGTTAGCAGCATTGCATCCAGATGATGTACACAATGCTTATGAAGTATGGCTGAAGGCAGTAAAAGAAGGTACTGTATACGAAAATGAGTACCGTTTCAAACGAGCTGCTGATGGTTCCTATCGATGGCAACTAGCACGAGGCTTACCACTCAAAAACGAGCAAGGTTGTATAGTTAAGTGGTTTGGCACTTGTACAGATATACATGAGCAAAAACAAATACAACAAGAACGAGCACAATTACTGGAATTAGAACAAGCAGCACGTGCTAAAGCAGAAACAGCCAATCGAATCAAAGATGAATTTTTGGCTGTACTTTCCCACGAGTTACGCACCCCACTTCATGCAATTCTTGGTTGGTCTAAGTTCTTACAAAGTCCTAAGTTTGATTCAGCGAAGACTCAGCAAGCTCTTTTGACAATCGAACGCAATGCTAAGTTACAGGCTCAACTTATTGAAGACTTGCTGGATATCTCCAAAATTTTACAGGGCAAGTTGACGCTGAATACGACAAATGTCAACTTGAAATCTATCGTATTGGCGGCGCTAGAGACCATACATTTTGCTACTCAAAGCAAGTCCATTCAAGTCAATTCAGTCTTTGAACCTTATGTAGGACGAGTTGTAGGTGATTCTACTCGCTTACAGCAAGTTGTTTGGAATCTCCTTACCAATGCTGTTAAATTTACACCTAACAGCGGAACAATAGACCTGCGGCTAGAACAGACTGAGGATGGTTATGCTCAAATCACAGTGAGCGATACTGGCAAGGGCATCAGCCCTGAGTTTTTGCCCTATGTATTTGATTATTTCCGGCAAGCAGATAGCAGTATTACCAGAAAATTTGGTGGATTGGGGTTAGGACTAGCAATTGTCCGCAATATAGTTGAAATTCATGGAGGTAGGGTTAAAGCAGACAGTCCTGGAGAGGATCAAGGAGCAACATTCACCGTCAAGTTACCACTTGTTCAGGATGAAAGTTTAAAGACCACGGATGAAAACAATCACTCTTCATTCTTAATGCCTAACTCCTTAAACCTTGCCCAAGTGCGGATTTTAGTTGTTGATGATGATGTCGATTCCCGAGATTTTATCGCTTTTGTATTAGAGCAACAAGGTGCTAATGTGATTGCTGTATCTTCTGCATTTGAAGCATTACAGGTCTTAGAACAAGAAAAACCAGATGTGTTGGTTAGTGACATTAGTATGCCTGACATGGATGGTTATGCACTCATGCGTCATGTAAGAACTTGGACTCCTGAAAGAGGTGGACAAATTCCAGCGATCGCCCTAACTGCCTTTGCGAGACAATATGACCAACAACAAGCACTGCAAGCAGGCTTTCAGATACATTTACCTAAGCCTCTTAACCCGGAGACGTTAGTTGCAGAGGTGGTTAAACTTGTTGAGAATCCTGTCAAATTTGTCAAGCGTCAACTTAACTGGCGTCGGAACTGACGGACACTTAAAGTGAGCAATACTGTTGCAAAAGTCATCAAAATCAGTACTTGAGGCCATAGTGTTTCCAAGCCGACTCCCTTAAGCAACATCCCACGACAAATCTCGACAAAATAGCGCAGCGGATCGAGATAAGTGAGCCATTGTACAAAGGTAGGCATAGAGGAAATTGGGGTGGTGGCTCCACATAGAATAGTGAGTGGCGGATTGATAAAGAAAGCTGTCAACTGTGTCTGTTGTTGACTTTTTGCGTAGCTTGCAATCAGGATGCCGATGCTAATTCCCACCAAAAAGTAAAGCACAGCAATGATAATGAACAATAGCAAGTTTCCCCTAAATGGCACACCAAAAACTAGTCTTGCTACACTCAGAGCAATAAAAACATCGATAGTGAGCAAAATAAGTAATGGACAGATTTTCGCTAAGATAACCTGTATATCTGATGCCGGAGTCATAACCAATTGCTCAATAGTCCCTGCTTCTTTTTCGCTCACTACTAATGATGCAGCAGCTTGAGAGCCAATAACCGTTAGTAATATCCCAAACATTCCTGAGACAATAAACCAAGATTGCTCGAGACCTGGATTGTAAAAGACTGTAGTCTCAACATCAACCTGTTGGCGCTGTAGATTTGCGCTACTAGATTGTTGATTATTATTGGCTGTTAACACACCAGAACCACTAACTTTTTGACGCAAGGATCGTGCTAATTGAGGTGCATCATTTAACAAACGTGAATTGTAATCACTAACCAACTGACTAACATAATTTGAGGCAATGGTTGCTGTGTTCGCATCGACAGCGTCATACAGTGCCTGGACTTCAACTGTCCGCCTGTGAGCAATGTCATAATCAAATTCTGGCGGAATAGTGATACCAACAGTCAATGAACCCTTTGCCAAATCAGCAAGCATATCCTGCTGGTTAGCATAGTAATGACTAATGACAAAAGCATCAGTCTGCTTGAATATTTCAATAAATTCACGAGAGGCACTACTGTGACTATAATCAGTGATACCAACTCTGAGATCGTGAAACTTAGGATTAAGAGCAAAGCCAAACAACATCAAAAAGATAGTGGGTGGCACTAGCAATTGAATAAGAAGCTGACGGTTACGTAATATCTGAGCTACTTCTTTTTGAAACAACGCCCAAAATTGACCACTAAAAATTTTATTGATAAGATCTATAAAGATTTTTTTCATAAGTAAAATCCCTTATTTCTTGTCCCCTTTGTCTCCCCTCTACTCCCCTTCCCTCTCCTCACGAGTCCACTTGCATCCTTTGCAATTTACGCAAAGCAAAAAAGAAAAATAGGCTTGCAAGCAGTGCTAAAGCCAAGACTGGAAACCAAACTCCTAACCAGCCTACACCGCGAGCATAGGCATCGCGAGTGATGAGAATGTAGTGTCGTGCTGGGACAAAGTAGGAAATCCAACGGATGGCAGCTGGGATATTAGACACAGGATAGATATAGCCAGAAAGCTGCAATGACAACAAAAAGGCGGTGAAAGCAACTGCTTGAATTGCAGCACTCTGGACTTGTGTATTTCTACCGATAAAAATTCCCCAAAAAACACCACAAGCAATGTAGAGAGCTGAACCTATGATCATAGGTGTGGGATCACCAGCAAACCACAAACCAAAGAACAACCATGCTTCTAGGTTCACGAACAACACCTCTGCCATTCCTACGAGCCAGAATGCCGATGCTTTACCCAAAAGGTACTCAATACCTGTCAAACTAGATGCATAAACTTGAAGAACAGTCCCTTGTTCATACTCTTTTGCTGTTGCTAAAGCTGCTAGAAGAGGAGGAAATAGGGTAACAGTAATGGCCAACGCTCCAGGACCGATGTATTTCAAGGTTTCTAGCCCAGGGTTGTACCATAGGTTTGACAGGAGACTGACAGGGGGTACACTATTACCCCGTTGATTAGCGATAAAAGTACTATTGATCGCCTTGGCGTAGCCTCGAATAATATCGGCAGTGTTAGAATCTGTACCATCTACCAAAATTTGGACCTCAGAACTACGCATTGCTCTTAGGAAGTCTCGCGCAAACTTTGGAGGAATAATTAAGCCTCCTGCGGCTTTCCCTTGATCTAAAAGTTTAGGGACATCAACATTCGGCCCATTAGCAACTATGTTGAATTTAGTAGTACGCTCAAAGGTTGCAATATACTCTCGGCTGATAGGTGTACGGTCTAAATCTTGAATGGCAAAGTTAATTTTATTTACCTTTAACGATATTCCAAAACCAAACAACAATAGCAGTACCAAAGGTAAAAAAAGTGCCATTGTTAAGGACAGTCCATCTCGTCCGAGTTGCGTCAGTTCTTTAACAGTTTGAGCAAAGATGCGTTTTGGTCGGATTGCCATAATTATTTTGGTACATCTAAACCACGTTGCCGTGCTTGTTCCACTACATTAATAAACACGTCTTCTAGCGAGAATTGTATTTCTCGGTGGCTTTCTACTTTGATGTTTGCCTGTTGAAGCCAATTTTCTACTTGAGGAATTTCAGAGTATGGATCATCTAAAATGGTGTGTAAACGAGAACCAAAAATAGATACCCGTCTACGATCAAGCCTCTGCTTTAGCAAATCCGAAGCCTGTTGCAGGCGATCGCATTCCCATTCCACTAGCTGTCCTGGTTGTTCCTGTTTGACTTGGCGTGGAGTTCCTTGTGCTACGAGTTCTCCAGCTACCATGAATCCTAGGCGGTGACATTGTTCGGCTTCTTCTAAATAATGAGTCGTCACTAAAACTGCCATACCTTCACTGGCAAAATGATTAATCCAACGCCAAAATTCTCTTCTTGCCAGGGGATCTACGCCAGAGGTAGGTTCATCAAGAAATACAACCTTTGGTTCATGCATCACTGCTGCGCCAAAGGCGACTCTTTGCTTCCAGCCACCTGGTAAATCACCCGTCAACCTATTTTCTTGACCCTCTAAGTCGCTCATTTGGAGTACCCAGTTTTTCTTTGCTTGACGATAACGACGGGGTACACCATAAACTCCACAGTAAAACTCTAGGTTTTCGCCGATGGTTAAGTCATCGTAGAGAGTAAATTTTTGCGACATGTACCCGAGTTTTTGACGGACTGCAGCACTACGTAATTGACTAGTTTCTCCAACTAGACTGACTTTTCCAGAGCTAGCAGCAAGTAAACCGCAAAGCATTTTGATTGTCGTTGTTTTCCCTGCACCATTTGCTCCTAAAAGACCAAAGACTTCACCATATTTAATATCTAAATTGATATCTTTAACCGCATGGAAATTTCCAAACACTTTATTGAGATTTTGTGCACCAATTGCTGTTCCGGTAGATTTTTCTATTTGGAAAATTCGCGGATAGCTCCCAGCAGAGTTTTCACCTTTGAGTTCTCGTAATCGAGCAACAAAAGTGTTTTCTAGAGTTGGGGTATCGGTGGCAAAATTGTCAATCTGAATCTGTTGCTGCTCTAAAATACGTTCAACTCTCTGTGTTGTTTCCTTCGATTGTGCTGTTAGTATATCTAAGCGATCGCCAAACCGTTGTACGTCAGAGACTGTATCCTGCAAATCAACATTATTCTTCAAAATGTCTGCAACCCGGTCGAGTTGAGCAACAGGCAAATAAACTTCTAGGCGTTGTACACCTAAACTGGCTTTCACCTTTGTCGGTGTATCGCATTGCTGAATTTTCCCTTCATACATCAAAGCAATCCGCGAACAGCGTTCCGCTTCATCTAAGTAAGGAGTGGCAACGACTGTCGTCATGCCTTCACTGACTGCTAGCTGTGCTAATATGTCCCAGAACTCACGACGCGACACTGGATCAACACCTGTAGTTGGCTCATCTAACAGCAAGATTTTCGGTTGGTGAATCAGTACACAACACAAGGCAAGTTTCTGTTTCATTCCTCCTGAAAGTCTGCCTGCCAAACGTTCTTTAAACTGTGCCAAGTCCAGTAATTGCAGGTAGTATTCGCTACGCTTTTTGAAAGCTGCTTCACTTACTTCGTGCAAGCCTGCTGTATAACGCAAATTTTCTATAATACTCATGTCCAAATAAAGACTGAAGCGCTGGGTAAGGTACCCCATTTGCAGACGTACATCTCTTGGCTGAGAATTCAGAACTTCAACGCTACCGCCTTTTTGGGGCATGACACCTGAGAGAATCTGAAATGTTGTGGTTTTGCCTGCCCCGTCTGGTCCGATGAGACCAAAAATTTCGCCTGGATAGATATCTAAGTTAATCCCTGCAACGGCTTCATTGCTTTGCTTGCCATAGAAGTGTCGTAAATCTCGAATGGAAATGACAGGAGCTTTAGTAGGTTTTTGTTGGGTGTTTGGCTGGAGAGTTAATGTCATATATCGATAATGGTAAAGGTAGCTTTTAAATGGGTTTTAAAATGTTTTTAAGATGCTAATAAATGTATCAATGATTGATCTACCATTTTTTTACTGAGAGGAAAACCTGTTAATCCCTCGATTCCTCAGTCCCTTTTCCCCTTCTCTGGTACAAGAATTCGACCATCCGCTGGCATTCCAGGTTTTGCTAAACCTTGGTTATTTTTGAGAGTGAGTTCTACACCAAAGACTTGAGTCACCCTATCTTTTTTGAAATAGATATTTTCTGGAGTAAAACTAGCTTTAGGGTCTACCCTCGTGACTGTTGCTTGTAATGGTTGCTTGGGGAAGGCATCCAAATAAACTAATCCTTGTTGACCGACTCTGACTTTCCCTATATCTCCTTCGGGAATGAAGCCTCGCAAATAAAGATCATTCGTATTTACGATTGTCAATAGTGGTGCACCCGCAGCAACCACTTCTCCTGGTTCTACAGAACGAGTGATGACGCTACCAGTTAATGGGCTGTTTATTGTGAGGTAGTTTAAATTTGCTTGATTCTGTGCTACTGTGGCTTTGGCATTTTGGAAATCTTGCTGTGCTACTGAAATGTCGGTTCGAGCTTGAGCAATCTGTTTCTCGATTTGTAATGCTGCTGCTGCTTTGATTGGTTGATTGCGCAAAGTTGCTTGTGCTTGAATTAATGTTCCTTGTGCAGACTGTACCTGCTGAAGTGCTGCATCAACGCTAGCTTGTGCTGTTTGAGCATTAGTGTCATACTCATCTTTTGTCTGAGTTGAGACAACGCCTTCGGCTGCTAACGTCTCGTAGCGTCGTTGTTTTGCTTGTGCTAGCTTCAGATTAGCTTGGGCTTGAACAAGTTGAGCGCGAGATGCAGATAGAGACTTCTCTGCTTGGGTGACTCTACCCTGACTGTCTTGTTGAGCCTGCTGTGTGGTCAAATTGGCTTGTGCAAGTTCAGCTTCTAAAATAGGTAACTGCTGACGCGAACGCTTCAAACTTTCCTGTGCTGCTCGCATTTTTGCCTGCGCTGCTTGGACTTGGGCAAGCTGATCAGCATCATCAAGTTGCATCAATAGCTGACCTGGCTTAACAATATCTCCTTCTCTGACAGCTACTTTAGCAACTCGCCCTCCAATTTTAGCGGAAACATCAGTTTCGTGACCCTCTATCCGTCCGCTTAAAAATAAGCCAGGATCAGGGTGATAAAAAAAGATTCGGTAAACACCGTATCCTAGAGCAGCAAAAAGTGCGATCGCACCTAGGATTAACACTGCTTTCGGTATATGTCGCTTCCTAGGTTTCTCTGGAGGCTCTTGCTTCTTGTTCAGTTCAGGACTGGTTTGTTGTTTATTATACTCTTCGTCTAGTTTGGTAGGTTGCGTTTGTGTCATAACAACTCCCTAGTAATGAATTTCAGAAATCTTTAAGGGTAATTGATTAATCAATTAATCAATTATTAAAATACTTTGAAAGTTTAGATTTAGAAGTGTTCACACAAGTTAATTACATGCTAGTATAAAGAAATGTAGTATTGTATTTAATTTAACAATTAGCTGTCTAAACCCCTAATTATAGTTTCCATCTACAGAGTTACATTCCATACCTCGTAGGAAAATATCTACAGCAGTTGCTACCATCGTATCAGGACTAATCTTCTGAGCATCTGGTTGTAAGAAGACTTCACGGGTGATCATATACGCAATGAAAGAACCAACAAAACAACGTGCCGCTGCTGCTGGGTTCTTTGTTTTGAGAACTCCGTCTGACATCTGCTTTGCTAGATAACGTGTCAAAAAAGAAATTGAGCGGCTAGGTCCGATAGTGTTAATCATCTGTGCTACGATGGGTTGCCTAAAAGCCTCAGAAAGCAGTAGCTTCATAAGTGCACCTGATTCTGGAGTTTCCAAGGCTTTCAAGAACGCCTTACCAAAGATAGAGAGCGCTTCCTGTGGTGGTTTTGTCATTATCTCTGCTTCACTGTGGAGTAGCAATTGCAGTACTGGTGAGCGTTGCTCCACCACCTCTCGAAGCAAGTCACTTTTATCTTTAAAGTAGTGATAGATTAGCCCTGGTGAGCCAATACCTGATGCAGCAGCAATGTCCTTGTTAGTTGCCTTCTCAAAACCTTTGCTAGCAAATACCTGCAATGCACCATCAATAATTTGCTGTCGCCGACATTCAAAGCTTTGCTCATCACGTAGACGCATAATAAAAATAATATTTAATTGATTGGCTAATCAAACAATAGCACACTTTTTTACTTGAGGATTTAATCTTCGCGACACCTTTACTAATCTTGGGTTCCGTTGGTGATAGTTATGAAGACTTGTTTGCAGCATGCCATTGAGATGCCATCTGACGGATTTCTTGGAGTTCTTTGGGTGAGATCCGCTCAAGATTCCGCAACATCTGCCCCATGCGGTGCTGATTTTTAAGTTTGTCATAATGACGAGCGAGAAAGTCCCAGTAAAAGAAGTTAAAAGGACAAGCTTTGTCACCTGTACGGGCATGTGGATCGTAAACACAGTGCTTACAATAATCACTCATTCGATTGATGTAGTTAGCTGAGGCAGCATAGGGCTTAGATGCCATCAGTCCACCGTCAGCAAACTGTCCCATACCAATTACGTTTGTCTGCATTACCCAGTCATAAGCATCAATAAATGCGGCATGAAACCAATCTTCAAGTTCTTGAGGTGAAATACCTGCAATGAGTGCAAAATTGTTCAGCACCATCAGCCGTTGAATATGATGAGCATAGCCAATTTCTTTTACCTGAGTTACAACCTGATGAAGACAGTTGAGCTTAGTTTCGCCAGTCCAGTAAAAAGTAGGTAAGTGGTGAGTGTGATTGAACCAATTACGCTCTGAGTAATTTTTGTCCATGAGAATGTAAATCCCATGCATATACTCCCGCCAGCCTAGAATTTGCCGCACAAATCCCTCAATGCTGCTTAATGCCCACTCACTTTGATGATTATAATAGGCTTGTTCTACTTTTTCCAGCACTTCTTGGGGGTGCAAAAGCCCAATATTTAAATAAGGTGAGAGTATCGCATGCCACATCGTCTGCTCTTGGGTAAGCATGGCATCTTGATAAGGGCCAAAGTTAGATAAGCGGGTTTCAACAAAAAAGTCTAGGACTTCGAGTGCTTGCTGCCGAGTCACACCCCAACGGAATGGTTCAATCTGCCAATAATCTTGGCTATTCTTAAATGCAGAAGACTGCTTGACCCAATTAATCACATCTTGTGTGATCTCATCAGGAGCAAACCACAGTGCTTCTGGCATAGTTAGCTTTCCCTTTGGTGTTTTACGATTTTCTCGATCAAAGTTCCAACGTCCTCCAAGTGGTTGATTATTCACCATTAAGATTTTAAAGCGTCTTCGTCCCTCGCGGTAAAAATCCTCCATAATTAAACGCTTACGGGAAATTGCCCATTGATAAAACTCTTCATCACTCCAGATAAAACGGTTGTTAGGCGTGAATGTAACAGAGCAAGGAAGATCTAGTTGTTGGATGAGTTGAGCAAATGGGCGATCTGTTGGCGTCATCACCCGCAATTCAGTAATCTGGTATTGTTTAATCCAGTCTAATAGTGGAGCCTTAAAATCTTCTCCTTGTTTGTAGGTAACCGACCACCCGAACTCACGCAATTGTTGAGCGAAGTGGCGCATAGCTGACCACACCAACACGAGCTTCTGTAAATGATAGGGTAGCTCTTGGGCATGTTGGAGTGACTCAATAAAAATGACAGGCGTCTTCTGATACTGAGTTGCACAGCTTTGAATAGCACTTTGACCTGTCCAAAGTTGGTCGCCCAGCACCCAAATACCAGTAGTCATTAGTTATCTCCTGTATTCATTGTTACATCACTATAATAAGGAATATATTTGTTATTATCGATAATTTAACAAAAAGAGCTTTTATCTAAAAAATAAAAAACTCCCATTCTATCCAGCTGTCGCAGAGATGTCCGGGAGCCTAACTACTTATGATCTTGAGTAATTTTTCTTAGGTGATTTTATTTTATAAATATGAGAATTTTCTGATGATTTGATGAACGGTTTATCAGAATAAGGGAGAGCCGTTCCCTGTCCCCTTGTCCACGCCAGTTGCTTCAACGGAGGACACCTCCGCAACGCACTGGCTCCCCTTGTCCACCTTGTCCACCTTGTCCACCTTGTCCACCTTGTCCACCTTGTCCACCTTGTCTCCCTTGTCCACCTTGTCCCTCTTCTTTCTCCTTAATCAATGCAATGCGTAATTCCTAGTCCGACTGAACATACCAGACGTTGTTTGGTGATTCTGTGTAAAAGACTCTAATAGAGATTGTTTGATTTGGGCTTGGAAAGATTGAGATTGCATAACTGGATTGTCATTTTTACACACAGCATCAAGTACAAGCCTATCAGGAGTTACTGAGTCGTTAGCTGTATTATTCGTCAGCATTTTTCCCTGCCTGTTAGCTTGTGCGATCCACAAAGCATGAAAAATACCACTCGAACAATCACCGACAGTATAGATACGGGAAACCGCAACATCACCAACTGGGGAAATAACTTGAGTCCAAAAGCTAGTAAAGTTTCCTTGCTGACTCATAGTCGCTTTGTCGATTGACACTATGTTGTTGTTAGAGTCATGCACAACTGTTTGCCATTGTTCACTGGGTAAAGGAATTTGCTCGGCAGATGCTGGTTTACAATGTATGCTTGCCGAAACAACTAAGCAACTAACAGCAATCCACTTGATAAGTTGTTTCATAACAATTACTTTATCACTAGACTTTTCTAGCTTCGCTGCATAGGAGCGTGAGTTGCCTCAGCAAAGATGACGAATTTTGAACAGCATCTGATAAAGAGATGGCGATCGCTTGCAGACAAAAGCGCCTTCACAAGGTGAAGGCGCTTTTATAAATCAAAGCTTAAGCTAACGAATATCAATCAATCTAAGCACAAAGAAAGCTTTCATGCTCACAGAGACTCGCCTTGAATTTTGCGGATAGTTTCCTGCCGTCGGTCTGACTCACCCTTATGATCAAGTGATGGTTCTGGATCGTAACCGTGCGGCGATGATGAAGGCGGTGTTGGGGGATTGGTCGGCTTGTTGTTGTTTTTAAGGAATGTAGCCTCCAGACTTTTAATAACAACATAAAGTACAGGTACAACCAACAAACTTAAGAACGTTGCCACCAGCAAACCTCCAAAGACTGCTGTTCCTAAGGAATGGCGGGCATTTGCTCCAGCCCCGGTTGCAACCACCAGAGGAAAGAAGCCGAAGAGTGCAGCAAATGCAGTCATTAAGATTGGTCTAAATCTTTCTTCTGAGGCTGTCAGGGCTGCTTGAACAATAGTCTTACCCTGCTCTCGCGCTTGATTGGCAAACTCCACAATCAAAATAGCGTTCTTACTAGCAAGTCCAATTAGCATCACTAACGCAACGTTGCAATAGACGTCATTTGCTAAACTTGGCTCAACAAAACGCCGTAGCAGCACTGCACTGAGTGCCCCTAGGATTGCTAATGGAACAGTGAGCAAGATGATGATCGGGTCAATGTAACTTTCGTACTGAGCCGATAACACCAGAAACACCATGATGATAGCAAACAAGAAGATGAGCGCACCTAAACTACCAGCCGCCACCTGTTCTCTTGTCAGATCCGCCCAGTCAAATTTAATGCCAGGTATAGTATTTTCTTTGTAAGCTTGAGTGATGGATTGAATTGCTTGGTCACTACTATATCCTGGTGCTTGAGTTCCTTGCAGCAGAATTGAACGATACCCATTGAAGTGGGAAATCACTGAAGGGCCTGTGTAAGGTTTGATCGTGACTAGCTGGTCTAAAGAGACCATATTGCTGTTGGCAGCAGTGCTAGAAGAGGAGGTACTGGAGGAAGCAGTACTAGAACTAGAAGAAGAGGTACTAGAGGAAGCACGGCGAACATAAATTTGCTTAAGATACTCTGGATTAGTACGATACTTACCTTCGAGTTGAACAAACACCTGGTAATAGCGAGGTCCCAAAACGAACTGATTCACATACGTTGACCCCATGCTAGTTCCTATCGCCGTGAGTGCATCGCTGAAGTCAACATTCAGAGCATTGAGTTGATCTCGATTGATGTCGATTTCATATTGGGGAGTGTTGGCGGAGAATTGGGTAAAAGCTCCAGGAGGTGCAAAAATTCCACTCTGATTGGCTTTTTGAAGAATAGCTTGAGCATTCGCAGCAAAGTCTTGAAAAGTCAATCTACCACCAGTTGTATCTTGAAGCTGCATGTTGAACCCACCAAGAGGGCTAAACCCTGGGATTGGAGGTGAACTAGATGCAATTGCAACAGCACCTGTAATTTTAGTAGCGAACTCTCCATTCAACCTTTTGAGAATAGAGTTCACTGATTGTTCCGGTTTGGTTCGTTCATCCCAAGGTTTGAGATGGGAAAAGAAAACTCCCTGATTGGCAGCATTTCCGTTGAAACCAAAACCACTGATTGTGGCAATAGATTGAACCTCAGGAACTTTTACCAGAGAATCGTGAACCTTGCTCAGAATATTCTCCGTGTATTGCAAGGAAGCAATATTCGGTCCTTGGACAATTCCCAGAATGGAACCTTGATCTTCACCTGGCACAAACCCTGTGGGAACTGCTTTGAAGACAAAAACTGTTGCTACTAAGCCGACTACGAATATCCCCACAACTAAATAGCGTAGTCGAATCAGAAATTTTACAAAAGAGATGTAACGGGCAAGTACCCAAGCAAATCCTTGGTTAAATTTCCTAAAAAACCAGCCGAATGGACCACGTGCTTCCTGCGGCGGACGTAAAAGAATCGCAGCCATACTCGGACTGAAACTGAGAGCATTAAAGACAGAGACTGCTATTGAAAAAGCAATGATCAAGGCAAATTGCCTGTATAGCAGTCCTGTTGCTCCAGGAAAAAACGCAACTGGCACAAACACTGCCATCAGAACTAGAGAAGTGGCAACGACTGCTCCTGTGAGCTCGTTCATTGCCTCAAAACTAGCTTGCCGCGCTGACATGCCTTCATTCTGGATCTTCGCGGCGATCGCCTCCACCACCAAGATCGCATCATCTACCACCAGACCTGTTGCCAGCACTAGACCAAACATGGTGAGACTGTTAATCGAAAATCCCAGTAACTTAGCAAAGATCATCGCTCCTAGCAAAGAGACTGGAATTGCGATGGTCGGGATGATAGTGGCGCGCCAATCTTGGAGGAAAACAAAAATCACCAGGATAACTAGACCAATGGCTTCGACTAGAGTAATGATGACTTCTTTGTTAGACTCTTCAATAAAACTCACAGTGTCATACACCAGTTCTCCTTTGAGTCCTGGAGGAAAACTCTGCTCAAGCTCCTTGATTTTGGCTTCGACCTGTTTAGCCACATCCAAAGCATTACTACCTGGAAGCTGATAGATACCAAAGGCAACACCAGGTTTACCGTTGATTGTTGCCGCACTACTGTAAGATTGGGCTCCCAACTCTGCTCGACCTACATCTTTGAGCTTGATGAGGTTACCATTACTCGCCACTTTGACAACAATATTTTCCGCATCAGCTACATTCTTGAACATACCTTGTAACTTTAGCGGGATTTGATATTGCTGACCTTTAGGAACTGGCTCCCCACCAATTGCTCCACCGCCAACCACAATGTTTTGTGATTTGACCGCATTAACGACATCGTTAATAGTTACTCCCCGACTAGCAAGAGCATTTGGATCTAACCATAAACGCATGGCATATTGTAACTGACCAAATATGTTGACCTGTCCCACACCTGGAACTCTGGCAATTTCATCATTAACGAACAGATCGACATAGTTACTAATAAACGTTGCGTCGTACTCGTCATTCGGAGAGTAGAAACCGTAGACCAAAAGAAGACTTGTAGAGGCAGTTTTGACAGTCACCCCTTGTTGTTGAACCGCGGAAGGTAACAGAGGAATTGCCTGTTGCAAGTTATTCTGCACGTTTACCTGGTCAGCATTTGGGTTTGTTCCCACAGGGAAGAACGCTGAAATACTGCTACTGCCTGCGACACTGGTTGAGGTAAAATACTCCAGGTCGCGTGTGCCATCTAGCTTTCGCTCAATCGGGGTAGTGACTGTCGTTTCTATGGTTTGTGGGTCAGCCCCCGTATAGGTAGCGGAGACTTGAACCTGAATGGGCGCAATTTGGGGAACGTACTCGATGGGTAAAAGTGGAAGACTGATACCTCCAAGTAAGATCAAGACAATAGTACAGACTGTTGTTAAGACAGGCCGCCTGATAAAAGTATCAGCGATGGACAAGATCACGAGCTTTACTTACCTCCTATGACTGGGGTGAACTGGGGGTATTGGAAGCTTGGGGTGTAATTGGGGAACCTTCCCTCAGTCTAATAACGCCAGATACAACAACTTTGTCACCAGGCTTGAGTCCGCTTTCAATTTGGTAGTCCTGTCCTTGAATACTTCCTAATTTCACTGGCACTTGATGAGCTACCATTTGGCTTTTGCCTTTGACAGTACGTTCTTGCGCAACAAATACAAAGTTTTGACCTCCAATCGGGGTCACCGCCTCTGTGGGCACAAGAACTCCTGGTTTTGTATTCCAAATCACTCTTGCTTCCACATATTGGGAATCACGCAAACTGTTGCCAACATTGGGGAAGCGTGCTCTAGTCAAGATTGATTGAGCGTTTGGATCAGCTTGAGAAGAAACAAAGTAGATATTTCCTGACCCGAGTTGTTTTTTTGTAGTTGGATCAAGTAATTGTACTGCTAATCCCTGCCGCAGTTCTCCTGAATGATTCAATGGAATTGGAATCTGTAAATCAAAGAAGTTGTTTTGGTTAATAGTGGTGAGAGTTTGACCTGTAGTGACATAGTCTCCCACTTTCAGTGTGATATTGCCAACTGCACCAGAAATTGGTGCCAGCACTCGTTTATAGTTCACATTCACCTCAGCAGCTGCAGCCTGAGCTTGTGCTTGTCGGATATTTGCTTCTGATTGATTAATAGACGCTTGGGCAGATTTCACCTGTTCCTGAGCTGTCTTAACTGCATCACGTTTGACTTTGAGATCGCTTGCTGCTTGATCTGCTTGTGCCTGGGAGTAAGCACCTTGCTTGGCCAGAAATTGATTTCGCTTGTCTGTGATCTCGGCAAGGTCGTACTGTGCCTGTGCCGATTTTAACTGTGATTGAGCAACCTGCAACTGCTGAACTGCCGTTCCACGGGCTGCGATATTTGCATTCACAGTGGCTTGGGCACTATTGTACTGTGGAACGGTTTGATCAGGGCTAAGTACAAAAATTTGCTGACCCTTCTTCACTAGTGTTCCAGGTTTTACAAGGATTTGCTCAATTCTCCCGTCTGCTTGGGGTTTAAGATTAACTGTTTGTTCTGCTTCCAGAGTACCCACAAACTCGGTACTGTCTTGAAGTGTATTGGTTTGTAAGGTCTCTAACTTTACTACAGTTGGCGGAGGACCACTTGCTCCCGCAGAAGGTTCACTCTTGCCACAAGCACTAGTCAGAGCAGATAACAGAAATAATGTACTAAGTAACTGATAACTTTTCACGCCAAACCTCTTAGCTTTGCACATCTGATATGGTTGTGGTCTGTTGGTTGGGTGTGATTCAGAAGTAACACTGAACATTGAGACCTGTGATTTTTAACATAAGTAATGTTGACTGATAAAAAATCCTGAAAAAGCCTTCAACCTTCATCTAACAGTATAGTAAGTATAATCTAAATATCAGCACTTCAATAAAAACTTTAGCACCCTAAGAATTGAAAAAAAGAAGAACAAAGCCACCAGTATTTATAACTAGGGCTAACCTAGCTTCTGAGAAAAATTCTCGGTAAGTGGCTTTAAATCAGTATACTAGCATGTTAGCTCTTACTTCGTTGCCATCTCGCAAACTCATGAGTAAAGCAAATCTCTAAAGTGTCAATCACAACTCTTCTTACTGTGAGCATGGTAGCACAAGTTGCAATGTGGATTTAGATCCTCGCTCTCTGGGATTTAAGTATATCAAAAATGACTAATTTCTTCTGCGTTTTATTGACTTGGACTTTGTAAAGCGCCCTATAAATCGATTAATTAAGTTATTGAAAGTTTGTTGTTTTCTGGGTTGAAAAGTTTGAGAAGTTCCTGTTTCTTGTTGGAGATGCTGTCCATTAATAGGAGTAGCATTTTTATCTGGTACAATATGAGAACCATATTTTCTAGCATAAACCTGGGTAAATTCGGCTCCAAAAAATAAGATTTGAGCATTGTAATAGACCCAAACTAAGAGCACTACTAGTGAACCAGCCGCTCCATAAGTTGAACTAAAACTACTATTACCTAAATATTCTCCTAAGAAAAATCGGCCTATGGAAAACAGAATTGCTGTTAGGCTAGCTCCAGCCAAAACATCATTCCAAGTGATTTTTACATCTGGCAAAACCTTAAAAATTAGACCAAAAAGCACTGTTGTAACAACAAAACCCAAAATTACGTTAACAATATGCCATAGAAAATCAACACCTGGTACTACATTTTTAAAGTAGTTAACGAATGCTGCTAAAACA
Source organism: Nostocales cyanobacterium Centralia_MAG_434 (assembly GCA_021324415.1). GTDB lineage: Bacteria > Cyanobacteriota > Cyanobacteriia > Cyanobacteriales > Nostocaceae > JAJPJF01. Next base: position 49,095 of record JAJPJF010000550.1, on the reverse strand, counting down.
GCACTAATCACAAGAGAGACTAGGAGTAAAAAACCAATACCCAACACCATTGCAAAAGATAAAAAACGTTGGCGAATCATATTTTTCACAGCACGTCCTGGTTTCGGTTTTACTTCCCAAATTGTATTGAGAGCATTTTGTAATTCGGCGAATACTCCAGTAGCACCAAAGAGTAGAACAACAATACTGATCAAGGAGGCAATCGTACCTTGTCGTGGTTTGCTAGCATTTTGAATTGCTGTTTGGATGAATTGTGCTGGCGCACTACCTACCAAACCTTGAAGTTCATTTTCAATTGCACCTCTTGCTGCATCTTCTCCAAAGACAGCCCCAGCGATCGCAATCACAATAATCAACAATGGAGCAATGGAGAAAATTGTGTAATATGCTAAAGCTGCTGCTAGTCGCGACGCACCATCTTGACTCCATTCGCTAAATGTCTCTTGCAATAGCCTCCAAATAGTCTTGAAATTCATTAGAGAATCTCCTTGTGCAGGATGCGCTTTTTTACTAACCCTAGTAAAATATCAAACTCCATAAATATGGCACATCTTTCTCAAGACACTGCTACGATATCCTTGAGATAGAGTGATGAGGCTCAGTTATAATAAGCTAAAATTTAGCTACTGATATAAAATCAGATTGAATTACTATTATTGCCCATTTTTCAATTGACAAATACGCTCAATTATTTTACTGGTAGAACGGTTTTCGATAAACGGCAAAAGTTCAACCACTCCACCTAATTGTTCTACCAAAGGAGCTTCTGGGAGAGTTTGTTTGGTATAGTCCCCGCCTTTAACATAGATATCAGGACGCACGATACGAAGTAGGTTGCTTGGGGTGTCTTCATCAAAAGCAACGAGATGGTCAACGCAACCAAGTCCACTTAACACCTGAATGCGGTCTTCTAAGGGATTTATAGGACGTGTTGCACCCTTGAGCCGACGGATACTATTGTCGGAGTTAACACCAATAATCAAAATATCACCTAATGCCTTAGCACGATTGAGATAAGAGACATGTCCTGCGTGAAGGATGTCAAAGCAACCGTTGGTGAAGACTATTTTGCGTCCAGCTTTGCGATCAGCAGCAATATGAGTGACAAGGTCATTAGGATTAGGTACGTATTTTTGAGGAAAAGAGGGAGTGAGAGATTGAGGGAGTGGGGGATTTATGTCTTCAAAGACTTCCTGTGAGAGAGAAAGAAATTTTCGTAGTTCTTCCGCAGAAAGAGCAATTCTTTTTAAATCCTGCGTAATTGGCTCAAGATAGGCTAACCTTTGACTATTGCTTCTTGTTTCCAAACGGACATATCGCATTTTGTCACGTAACTTGTCGAGCTCATTTTCTACGTCTAATAGACGAGCTTCTAAACAAGCGTCTATATTATTGGGTTGTAGTGCTGAATCAGTCACTTATTCCTCGTGGTGGGTTAGGGTTCATCGGAGAGTTAGCAGATATGTCGGCTCATTGTACTACTACGTTCACCAAAAATCACGACTGTTTCAGAGCAATTCACCAATCACTACGTTATCCCTTGGGAAAAGTTAATGCCTAATCAACCCAAACTTAATATATGGTGGAAAAATCCCTCCAAGGTTTTAAGCAAGTTCTGGATCTGCAAGTGGCTCATCTATGACCCAAAAAAATGAAACAACTGTTCTTGTTTTAGCTCTACTGGTCACACTAGGATTAGTGGGAGGTAGCATTTGGTGGTTGATTCAACGCTATGGTGTTGACGTAGGCGGTTTAGTTAAGATCCGATCACAGTCAATAGAGCAGTCAAATGTTACCAATTTCTCCCAAGTGCAGAACGTTCCTTCTGGGGTGTTTAATTATGGTGGTAGCACATCGTGGGCATCAATTCGCAAAGAAGTAGACCCAGTCATTGAAACTGTTTGGCCTCAGTTTCGGTTGCGCTACACTGACCCCAATCGTGGTGCTCCTAGCTCTGTGGCAGGTATTCAGATGTTATTGGAAAATCAACTTTCATTCTCACAAACTTCTGTTCCACTTGAAGAAAAAGCGTATCAGCAGGCGCGACAACGGGGTTTTTCTCTTAAAGAAATACCAGTAGCAATTGATGGGGTTGCGATCGCCGTAAATCCAAACTTGAACATAAAAGGCCTAACTGTAGATCAATTTCAAGATATTTACGCGGGTAAGATCACCAACTGGAGTCAAGTTGGTGGTCCCAATCTGAAAATTAAGCCCTACGGTAAAAAAGATCGAGATTCTGGCGCTGCTGTTGAATTTATCCCGACAACTACTGAGGCTCTGCGCCAAGTTGCTACCAATCTTGGAGGTATCTATTACACTTCCGCACCACTGATAGTATCCCAGTGTAATGTTAAGCCACTACCATTGGGTCGTAATTCTGATGAATTTGTTCCCCCTTATAAACCACCTTTCGTTCCCCTTTCCGAGTGTCCGCGAAAGCGCAACCAAGTAAACACAGAAGCTTTTCTCAGTGGTCAATATCCTATGAGTCGGCGATTATCGGTGGTTGTGAAACAGAATGGTCAAATTGATGAACAAGCGGGTCTTGCCTATGCCAGATTGTTGCTGACCTATCAAGGTCAGGAATTTATTAAAAAAGCCGGATTTGTCAGTATCCGCTAATTAGTTATGAACGATTGCATAGTGCACAATAAACAAGGTAGGCTGGAGTTGTTAAGCCTTGACCAGCTGATGAATAACCCTACATCGCAGCCAAAGCAAATCCGTGCCCATGTGCTTATTTCTGGTAAAGTCCAGGGAGTAGGCTACCGCTACGCCACTGTTGATACAGCCAGCCAGTTAGGATTAAGTGGTTGGGTAAGAAATTTACCAGATGGTCGTGTTGAAGCAGTCTTTGAAGGTAGCCCAGAAATTGTCGAAGAGATGATTCGTTGGTGTTACCAAGGGCCACCTGCAGCTATGGTTAAAGATATTGCAGTCGAGTACGAACAACCAGAAGGTTTGAGAAGGTTCTTCGTCAAGTAAAAATTTCTCTGTTAGTTAACAACCAAAACCGCTGTTCCTTCAATTTTGCCATTGCGAAGAGCATCCAAAGCTTCATTTGCTGCACTAAGAGGAAAAGGATTCACCTGTGTACGGATAGGGACTTTGGGTGCTGCAGCTAAGAACTCTTCTCCATCTCTACGCGTTAGATTGGCAACAGACCGCAAGACTCTCTCTTCCCATAAAATTTCGTAGGGAAACGATGGAATATCACTCATGTGAATACCTGCACAGACTACCACACCCCCCTTAGCAACTGCACGCAAAGCAGTTGGTACTAACTTCCCAACGGGAGCAAAAATGATCGCTGCATCTAGAAGTTCTGGTGGTGGTGTATCAGAGCCACCTGCCCAAATTGCACCCAATTGACGGGCAAACTCTTGCCCTGTAACATCACCGGAACGGGTAAAGGCAAAAATCTGACGTCCTTGATAACTTGCTAGTTGAATTAGAATATGTGCAGATGAACCAAAGCCGTAAAAACCGATCTTTTGAGCATCACCAGTCATTTTATAAGCGCGATAGCCTATTAACCCACCGCACAACAATGGTGCAACTTCCAAATCAGTATAGTTAGCATCTAGTGGAAAACAGAAGTGTTGATTAGCTACAGTATATTCCGCGTAGCCACCGTCAATATTATAACCAGTGAACTGGGCATAATCACAAAGATTCTCGCGATTAGATAAACAGTAGCGACAGTGATTGCAAGTATAACCTAACCATGGAACACCAACGCGATCGCCCACCTGAAAGTCTTCTACACCCTCTCCAAGAGTTTCTACAGTACCCACAATTTGATGTCCAGGCACCAGAGGTATTTTGGGATGTTTTAGTTCACCATCGACAATATGTAAATCTGTGCGACACACCGCGCATGCGTGAACACGAATAAGTATTTGCCCAGGCTTAGGTTTTGGCACTGGTAAGTCTACTAGACGTAGGGGTTGATGCGGTGTCTCCAAAATCATTGCACGCATAAGCCATTTATTCGTCCATTTCTTTTAATGTAGCTAATGCTGAGGGAGACAAACGACTGAGATAGTTAAATATCCAATATTTAAATATGCTCGTTAAAATTACAGGAAATGTAGCAATAAATACAAATATTACGCTTCTATTTGCTGGTAAACCCATATGTTCTGCAAAGCCATTGAGAATCACTTCCCATCCCTCTGGGGAGTGAAATCCAACAAATATATCTGTGAACATAATTATGAAAAAAGCCTTAGCACTGTCACTGAGTCCATAGACAATTTCATCCATAAACGACTTGATAGTTGCAATTTGTCGCCTATTTGTAGCTACTAAAATTGCAAAAGCACCTACTGATATCAAGTCGGCGAACACATTACTAATTGCATCAGTACTTTTCTCACGAAATTCCTGTGCTATGGAGATAGCTTTTTGCTTTACTTGCTTTTCTACTTCTTCTGTTGAAAGGCTAGGTGTGTTATACAGAAAACTCTGAAATTTCAGTCTCTTTTCAAACAATTTCAATTCTTGTAGAGCATCATCTTCCATTCCATTATTGAGAAAGATTTGTGATGTATTCTCACCTCTCATCCGCTCTACTATCGGACTTACTATCAATGTTTTTGATAAAAACTGTATTAATACAGGCACGATAATTAATAATATCAAAAATCTTACAGCAGATCTTGTTCTATTTCTAGAGCTTCGAAACTCTCTAACAAAATGCTGTTCTCCTTGAGGGGAGATTTCTTCTTTGATTTTATTAATGATTTTCCCGATTGACCTAGGCAAAGCACCTGTTTTTTTAGAACTAGGTTGTTTGTTTACTTTGTCTCGACTCATGTGGATTGGTTGAATAATAGGTATTATAAGGTGCGTAATAATATATAATTACACTGTTTATAAGGTAACAGATAGAAAGCGAACGTACTTTTTGCTGATTTCAATGACTTTGTGCTTTCATGGTTAATGGAGACTTGTAAACTTAACGATGTGTAAATTTTTGCTAAAAAAGAAAAAAAGACAATATCTTCCTTCTGTAGTAGGAATATCGTAATATATTATCTATATAATTTAATATACTAAGCCAAAAGATTCTTGCCTGACTTATGAAACTGCGGTTATTTGCCCAAGTGTTGATGGGGGTTGCGATCGCCTGTGGCACAAGTCTAACCCTCAATAAACCCAGTTACGCAGAAGGTGCAACCTTCTACTGTAATCAAAGCGATGGTGTACCTACAACATTTGTCCGTACCCAAGACGGAAAGAGTGTGCCAATTATTCACTGGGTTTCCAACTATATCAGCCATGGGCGACTAACGCCAGTGCGGCGCTGCCAAGAAGTCTCCCGAAGATTCCAGAGTAACTATGATAACGGTACATTGAAATTTATTAAAGCTGGCATGCTCAACGGACAACCTGTTGTCTGTGCGGCTGCACAGAAAAAGGCTGCTTGTACAGAGAGAACTTTGTTGTTCACTCTCCTAAATGGTAGTGATCCTGATGCAACTGCACGTAAGTTATTTGATCGCCGTGCTTTGGCAGCGGGAAACGCCGTAAATCAAAGTGGCGGGGATGAAACTAATGATCCAGTTAATATTGATGTTGAAGCATACCTATACTTCGCACCATCAGTAGATAATTAGTAAATCGATTCCTTAACCCAATGCAGGTGCAAGCAAGAGTCCTTAGATGAATTGGCAGAAATTGACACTAGTTGCTAGTGTTGGCGGATTATTGATTACCTTGTCAACATGGGCAGCAAATGTCAGTGGCAACAGGCTTAATAAACCGAATCAACCACGTACTCAAATATCTATACAACAACTGCACCAGCAGGCACAGGCAATCACTGTGAAGGTGATGTCGCAAAGTGTTTTAGGTTCAGGGATTTTGCTACAAAGGCAAGGCTCTGCTTATACTGTCTTGACGAATGCTCATGTTTTGCGAGCAGGTAGTCCTCCCTATCGTATTCAGACAAATGATAATCACATTTGGTCCGCTAATGTACGTCAAGATAGTCTAAATACTTTACATGCAACGTCTCTACAGCAAGGCAATGATTTAGCTTTATTGCAGTTTTTTAGTAGTGGCTATGTTTATACTGTAGCATCCCTTGGCTCTCCACCAAAAGTAGGAGATCAGGTGTTTGCTGCTGGCTTTCCCTTTGTAGAAAAGGGAGATCACGGAAAAGGTTTTGTCTTCACAAGTGGTAAAGTGTCGTTGTTACTACACAAAGCTTTAGAGGGAGGATATAAAGTTGGGCATACGAATGCCATTGAAAAAGGCATGAGTGGTGGACCATTACTGAATCGTCGTGGTTTTGTTGTAGGAGTGAATGGAATACACGCTTATCCACTGTGGGATGCTCCTTCTGTGTTTACTGATGGTTCCGAAGCTGATCCAGCTTTACATCAACAGATTATTCATCTCAGTTGGGCTGTGCCAATGAATACTGTTCGTTCTTCGTTCCCAAATACCCTCAAGTAATGCTTATTTCGAAGAAATATAGAACAAACAGGGCAATTAGCTTGGAACACCACGGTTATAGCATCGTTGAGGAGGTTTAAATGAATTTTTATTCTCAACTGGCACCAGCACTCATTGGCATAACAATAGCTCTTGTGCAGACGCAAGTTGTGGTAGCACTATCTGCCACTGATATATCTAAAATTGCCCAAGAAATCACAGTCCGGATTCAAAGCAAAACGCCAAGGTACGGTTCTGGGGTAATCATCAAGCATTCAGGCAACACTTACACCGTCTTGACAACTGCTCATGTGTTAGAAGTACCAGACAAATATGAAATTGTGACTCCTGATGAAAAGCACTACCAGCTTAACTACAGCACGATGAAACAAATACCAGGAGTAGACTTGGCTGTTGTACAGTTTACGAGTAGTCAAAATTACACAGTTGCCAAAATAGGTAACTCTGACATTAGTACAGCAGGCACGAAAGCTTATGTATCTGGATACCCTGCACCGACATTTGCCATCAATCAATCGATTTATACTTTTATCCCTGGGACAATTAATGCTAACGCAGCAAAAGCTTTGCGTGATGGTTATGCCATGGTCTATAGCAATGAAACCAAAAAAGGGATGAGTGGTGGCCCAGTTCTGAATGAGTTAGGAGAACTAGTAGGAGTTAATGGCAGGGAAGACCTAAGTCCCAATGCTGATAAAACAGGCTTTTACTTAGGCATTCCTATTAATACCTTTTTGAGACTAGCAGCAAAAGTAGGAGTAGATTTGGGAGTTTCAGCTCCGGTTTTGATAGCTATGGGACCTACGGCTGATAACTTCTTAATTCAAGGTATGGACAAGTATGACAAAAAAGACTTTCAAGGAGCCATTAATGATGAGACTGAGGCTATTCGCCTCAAACAAAACTATGCAATAGCATACTATTATCGAGGCTCTGCCCGAGCTCAAATGGGGGATCAACAGGGTGCTATTGAAGATTACAACCAGGCACTACGGATTAATCCCTACTTAGCTCTAGCTTACAATAATCGAGGTCTTGCCCGTAACCAGTTGGGAGACAAGCAGAAGGCCATGGAAGATTATGATCAAGCACTAAGAATTGATCCCTCTTTAGCCGTAGCTTTCTACAATCGAGGAGCAACCTTTGTCGAATTAGGAAACAAGCAGAAGGCCATCGAGGATTATGACAAAGCACTACAGATTAATCCCAATTTAGCTTTAGCCTACAACAATCGTGGTCTACTTCGTGCTGAGTTAGGAGATAAGCAGAAAGCCATTGAGGATTATGACAAAGCACTACAGATTGATCCCAACTTAGCTCGAGCCTACAATAATCGTGGTCTACTTCGTGCTGAGTTGGGAGACAAGCAGAAAGCCATTGAGGATTACAATAAAGCGCTGCAGATTGATCCTAATTTAGCCTTGGCCTATAACAACCGGGGTCTTGCTCATGCACAGATGGGGGATAAGCAAAAGGCACTTGAAGATTACAACAAAGCTCTACAAATCAATCCCAACTTAGACTTAGCTTACTACAATCGAGGAGCAGTTCAAGCCGATTTGGGAGATAAGCAAAAAGCACTGGAAGACTATAACAAAGCGCTACAAATTAATCCCAACTTAGTCTTAGCTTACAATAACCGGGGCCTTGTATATGCTCAAATGGGAGATAGGCAAAAGGCACTCGAGGATTATAATAAAGCGCTGCAGCTTGATCCCAATTTAGCTTTAGCCTACTACAATCGGGGTCTTGCTCGTCGAGACTTGGGAGACAAGCAGGCGGCAATCACAGATTTGCGTAAAGCATCGGAACTTTTTCAACAACAGGGAAAAGCGGACGACTCTCAAAAAGCTTTAGGATTAACTAAAATACTTGATCATTAATTTTTTACTCAATTTCAAATGATTTAATCATGTTTTCTGCTGTTTGAAGAAAATCATCATAGTTATCTATTGTTGCTGTGTACGTAATAACATATGCTTTATCATCTTCTAACGTAAAAACTTGTAAATTTTTTATACGACTTTTTCCATCTTTTCCAGTAAACACTAATTGATTAGCAAATTTGTGTGAGAGAAGCGTTGAATTTGTATTAACAATCTTAGCATCAATCATATGATTTTTAATATCTTTAATTGATGATTCTCTAAATTCATCTAATGTTCCTGAAAATTCTTCTACACTTATAGTTAATTTTTCTTGTAATCTGTTCATGTTATATTGTTTTGGCGACCAAAATGTAACAACTTCGCCAGTTATAGGATTATTTATATTTTGTATTTCCCATGATTGAGGGTATTTGATCTTAATTCCATAATTATGATTTTCGTAGTTAAAGAAAACTTCTTTTGGAGTTATGATATGAAATAAAAATATAATAACAGTTGTAAGTACTGCTGCTATGAGCAGTTCAACGAACAACTTTCTAGGTACTAGCGAGGACGGGGTTATTGTAATTGGAGGAACTGAGGGAAGATTTAATATCTTCGTGGTTTGATTCTGTTTTTTTGTAGTACCAGACAGTGGTAGTTCCATTAAAGCTTGCAACGCTTCAGAAGCTGATGGGTAACGTTGACGAAAGTCATAGCGCACCATTTTATCTATAATATCTGCTAGCTGAGAGCTTACCTGTGTTTGATGACGCCAAATAATCTCACTTGTTTTAGGATCTTTTAAAAATTTAGCCGGAGATGTTCCTGTGAGGGCTTGAATACCAATAATTCCTACTGCATAAACATCACTGCTAAATTGGGGATTTCCATTGGCTTGTTCACTCGGCATATAGCCAGGAGTACCAATAGAGATCGTAAAAGCTGTTTCTCCTTGAGAATTAACGACCTGAGTACTAATTTGTTTGACTGCACCAAAGTCAATCAACACAATTTTACCATCTTGCCGTCGTCGTATATTTGAGGGTTTGATATCCCGATGAATTACCCCGTGTTCATGGACAAAGGCTAAGACTTCTAAAATCTCCTGTAAAAGTTTTATTACATAAGTCTCGCCCAACTGCTCACCTACAGGCAATTCTGCACTCAAATCATGACCTTCAACAAATTCCTGAACTAGATAAAATTCCTGATTTTCTTCAAAGCGAGCTAAAAGTCGAGGGATTTGGTCATGATTTCCTAGATTTTCCTGAATTTCTGCTTCTTTATGAAAAAGACGTTGTGCCTCACGTAAAGTATTAGGCTCGTTAACTCGTGGTTTCAAATGCTTAACAACGCACTTAGGATTTCCTGGTCGTTGTATATCTTCTGCTACGAAAGTAAAACCAAAACCCCCTTTTTGTAACTGTTTACGAATTTGGTGGCGTCCACCTATCTTTTGACCCAACATCAAAATCACCATAGGTCGTGGAAAATTGTTCCTTTATTTAATGTCGATTTTCGCACAGAATTAAAGTTGCTTAAATTTACAAAAAGAAGTACATAAGTGCTCCATACGACTGAACCTATTTATTTAGATAGTGAAAGATAAAGAAGTTGTGTTGTCAAAACGCCTCAGCGCTGTTAAAAATATTCAAGATTAAACAGGTTGTATTAGATACAAGCTAACTTGCTTTCATTCCGCAAATCACGCAAAGATTAAAAGCAAAAGAGCATTATTCTCATGATCTACTCCTTTCGGATGACACTCATTCCTCTCTACCTTGGGCGCTAAGCTGTAAAACAGCGCTGAAGATGGATTTCTCATCATCAAGGCAACTGTAAGGCGCGAAGCGCTTTGTGAGGTCAATGGTAAATAGGTTTATTGATAATAGCAGATGATTGTCTTTACAAATAGCAGTCATTTTTCACCTCGACTTGATGACGACAAGTAGAGTACAATTATCGCTTATAGCAATCGATACAGAAAGCCCATCGCTTCATACCAATTAACTAACATAAGAGAGTGCAATCACCACCTTGCTTGTTTTGGGAGTTATTGATCATCTGTCGGTTATAAAACTTTTTTATAGCGTGCTTTTTGATGGGTTTATACAGGATGTATAAGATTGCTTTTACATCACTTCTCCCATTCTCGATTCTCTAGAACCTCAAACTACTCACTTCCAGAAGTATGAAACTCAGCTTATGCATGATCGTAAAAAATGAAGAAATCACACTACCAAAATGCCTTAGCAGTGTCAAAAATGTTGTCGATGAAATAGTAGTTCTAGACACTGGTTCTGTGGATCGTACTCCGCAAATAGCACAAAGATTTGGTGCAAAAGTGCATCACTTTCAATGGTGCAATGACTTCAGTGCAGCCCGGAATGAAGCACTACAATATGTGACGGGTGATTGGATTCTTGTCTTAGATGCTGATGAGATTCTATCCCCCAAAATTGTTCCAAAGTTACGAGATGCTATTCAAAGGGAAGAATATTTGCTCATTAACCTTGTTCGTCATGAAGTCGGCGCAGCCCAATCTCCCTATTCTCTTGTTTCTCGCCTATTTCGTCATCATCCGGATATACACTTCACTCGCCCTTATCATGCTTTGATAGATGACAGCGTAACAGTCATTTTAAAACAAGAACCACACTGGCAAATAGGCTATTTACCAAATGTAGCAATTTTGCATGTGGGATACCAAAAAGATGTCATATCTCAACAGAACAAATACGTCAAGGCACAGGCAGCAATGGAAGAGTTTCTCGCGACTCATCCTCATGATCCTTATGTTTGTAGCAAATTGGGCGCATTATATGTAGATATTGGGAAAATAGCATCAGGCATTGAGTTACTTGCACGCGGCGTTACTGCCTGTGAAGAAAATTATGAGGTGTTGTACGAGCTCTACTATCATTTGGGTATTGCTTACAGTCGGCTTCAAAACTCTAAACAAGCGATCGCTCACTACAAAGCTGCCATCAAATTGCCTATTTACCCCATCCTCAAGTTAGGAGCATATAACAACCTCGGTAATTTACTCAAAGCCGTTGGTGATTTAAAAGGTGCACAAACGGCTTACCAAACAGCTTTAAAGATTGATCCTAATTTTGCTGCACTTCACTGCAATTTGGGACTGACTTTCAAATCAATGAATTTATATCCCGATGCGATCGCATCATATCAAAAAGCAATCCAGTTAAATCCTAGCTATGCAGAAGCATATCAAAATTTAGGAGTAGTGCTGCTAAAAACTGGTTATGTTCAAGAGAGTTTGACAGCTTTTAAAACTGCGATCGCCCTTCATGAACAGCGCAACCCCCAAGAGGCGCAGCGGTTACGGCAAAGTTTGCAAGAGATGGGGTTGATGTGAAAGTACATTTGTTGTGTGTCCTATAGAATTTAGTAGGGACGAACTGTCATTCGTCCCTACCAACTAGTGAACTAACCACTGACTGTTCTGACAAACTTCTCCAACCTATCCATTCCCTTTTCAATCGTTGCCATATCTGTAGCGTAAGAAATACGAATATTATCATCAGCACCAAAAGCTATTCCCGGAATCACTGCCACTTGCTGTTGTTCCAAAAGAGCACTACAAAATTCTAGGGATTTGAGCTTTGTTTTACTGATATCTGGAAACATGTAAAAAGCACCGTCAGGTTTTGGACAACTTAGTCCAGGAATTGCGTTGAGTCGTTCCAACATGACCTCTCGTCGTTTAGCAAAAGCTAGGCGCATCTCTTCTACACAGTCTTGTAGACCTTCTAAAGCCGCGATCGCACCATACTGAGCAAATGTACACACATTAGATGTACTATGACCTTGTATAGTACTTGCCGCTTTAATAATCTCCGTGGAACCTGCCAAATAGCCTAAACGCCACCCTGTCATCGAATAACCTTTAGCAAAGCCATTGCTGACAATTGTTCGAGCAAAAATTTCTTCACCAAGAGAACCAATGCTGATGTGTTTTGCGCCATCGTAGAGAATCTTTTCATAGATTTCATCGGAAACAACCAAAATATCAGCATCAACTACAACTTCTGCTAAAGCCTTGATCTCGTCCAATGTATAAACCATCCCAGTCGGATTCGATGGCGAGTTGAGGACAAATAGCTTAGTGTGAGGTGTAATTGATTTACGCAGTTGTTCAGCAGTGATCTTATAACCCGTTGAGGAATCTGTATTTACAATAACTGGTGTTCCACCTGCAATTGTCACCATTTCTGGATAACTTACCCAATAAGGTGCAGGAATAATGACCTCATCACCCGGTTCAATCAATGCTAGTATCAAGTTGAACAGAGAATGTTTGCCACCGTTGGTGACCATAACATTTTCTGCTTTGTAATTCAGACCATTATCGGTTTTTAACTTTCGGGCGAGAGCTTCCCTTAACTTTGGTTCTCCAACTTCTGGACCATACTTGGTCTTACCTTCATCTAAGGCTTTTTTTGCTGCAGCTTTAATGTGCGCTGGAGTGTCAAAGTCTGGTTCTCCAGCACTAAAACTGCAAACATCTATTCCGTCTGCCTTCATTGCCTTAGCTTTTGCTGCAATGGCCAAGGTTAAAGAGGGTTTTACTTGACTAACTCGTCCTGCCAGCTTCATCGTCACAACATTTCGGCAAATCTCTGATTGTTTCCAGAATAGCCCACATCTGGTAGCATAATTTCTATTTTTTCCCTTAAGAAATCTTTGTAGGTTAAAGTTTGGCGATCGCCTGTTCCAAAGTTAAGATTGCACAAAAATTCCACGCAAAGCGTGGAACAATGAGCTTCAACAGCAGCAGCCCCGTGCTCTACCCGAAGGGTGAGCGTCGGGAAGAATGCGAGGGAGTTGACGACAGTCTTCCTCCCTCGCCTAACGGCATTGGTCGGAAGACATAGAGGAAACGAGTAAATCTCCTGTGCATCTAGGCGGGTGCATTTTGATTTTCAATGTACTGACGCAGTACCGAGACAGTAACTCCGCCGCATGACGCGATAAAATACGATTCATTCCAAAGTACATCTTGCCAATAAATGCTGTTGATGTGTTCTGCAAACTCGCTTCGGATTCGACGGCTAGACACTGACTTAATGTTATTGACGAATTTGGATAAGTCCATTTGCGGGTAGTACTGAAACAGTAAGTGAATATGATCTTCTTGTGCGTTGAACTCAATCAGTTTACAATCCCATTTTTGACAAAGGTCAAATAGAATTTCATGCAACCGTTTGAGTATCTCGCCTGTGAAAGCCTTGCGTCTATATTTAGTTGTTAAGACCAAATGTGCTTTCATGTCAGATATAGCTCTACCACTAGAAACAAAATCATTTTTCATAGGCACTTTTAAATATATGAGCTATAGTCAGTGTAGCTTAGATAAAGCACGCTCAAATGAGAACTGCTTACCAATACCGATTACGATTGACGACAACACAGCAAGCCACAATTGATCACTGGCTTGAACTTGCTCGTCGTCAATATAATTATCGGTTAGCGGAACGGTTCACTTGGTATGAGCAGAATCGTTGTGATATTAATGCTTGTCCATTAATTTGCTATTTACCAGAATTAAAAGACCGTCCCGATTTCTATTCTCAGAAGCGAGATCTAGTTAATTCCAAAAAACGGTTTCCCGAATACAAGGAATTACCTTCCCACACCCTGCAAGATGTCATTGCACGGGTAGAGAAAGCGTTTGACCGTACTTTAAGTGGCGATAGCAATGGCAACAGAAGCGGTAAGCCTAGATTCAAGGGTCAAGGACGATTTCGCTCAATTGCTTTTCCAGACCCTATTAAACCAGAACACATCAGTGGGAAATTCATCCAGCTTCCGAAAATTGGCAAACTGAAGATGATTTTGCATCGTCCACTACCCGACGGATTCAAGGTAAAGACGGCTACGATTACCAAGAAAGTAGACGGCTATTACATTACGCTGTCGTTGCAAGATGCTTCCGTTCCCGTTCTTACGCCTGATACTCCATCAATGGAAAACACCATCGGGATTGATATGGGATTGAAGTCTTTCTTGGTAGACGATTCAGGACAAGAAGTAGAAATCCCTCAATACTATCGGAAGTCTGAGAAACAACTGAAGCGGTTGCAGCGTTCTTTGTCTCGCAAAAAGAAAGGTTCCAATCGTCGCAAAAAGGCAATCAAACGAGTCGCTAAAGCACATTTGAAAGTCTCGAATACTCGCAAAGACTTTCATTACAAAGCCGCCAACAAGCTTTTACAGCAAGGAAAGCACATTGCACATGAAAAGCTGAATATCAAAGGAATCGCCAAGACGAGATTGGCAAAATCAATTCATGATGTTGGATGGGGTCAATTCCTGCAAATTCTCTCAATCAAGGCTGAAAGAGCCGGGTTGCTTGCAATTGCAATGAATCCAAACGGCACTTCTCAAAACTGCTCTGGATGCGGTACAAAAGTCCCAAAACAACTGAAGGACAGGATTCATATCTGTCCTGAATGTGGACTGACACTAGACCGTGACCACAATGCAGCAATCAATATCAAATATCTGGCGGTAGGGCATTCCGTCGGTAAAGCTCAGGTAACGTCCGATGCAATAGCAGGAGTCACTGAGAAGCCCGCGCTCTATGCGTCAGCATGAGCGTCGGGAGTATGTCACTGTACTGTTATCCTATGTGCTTTGCAAAGTGTTCTGAAGGTGTCGAAGCTAAAGCACTTTCAAACCTGCTCTGCCACTGTTATCTATTCCGCTCTCGCTCTTTTTCAAGAGAACCACGGTCGTAATATTTTGAACCACGTCGTTGAGTCTGAAGGTTATTTGACTGCTCGCCTGCATGCTTACGACTCTTTAAGTAATTTTCACTATCAATTTCTCTTTTCGCATAAGCTTTGCCTCCTCCCTTTTGCCAGACACTATCTTTGGTTGAATAATCTCCCGAAAAATATCCTGCGGCTTGAACTGAAGCCGCAGGTATACTAACTAGCCACAGTAAGCCAGCCAACATGATGATTGCCATTTTGCGGCGAAATTGACCAAATCTTTTGTTAATTTCCAACATTGTGGAATTGACCTCGTTGCTTTGTAAATTCAGTACTGAATTGCTGAGTATCTGTTGACTCAGCGCTCAGACTTCTTCTGAATGTTAGGCAACGTATACAAAGCGAACGTCCTCCCCTAGATCGATTACATGTATCAATACAAAGTGAGGTTTTGAACATTTATCGTTAACACTGCTAAAACCGTTCACTGATAACTGAATAACAGTTTTAAGCTATGGTGACATCATTGGATAGATAAACATCCTGGATAGCGTGAAATAGCTTGACCCCTTCCTCAAATGGACGTTGGAACGTTTTGCGTCCAGAAATTAAACCTGCTCCACCAGCACGTTTGTTGATAACAGCAGTACGAACAGCTTCTGCAAAGTCATTTTTACCAGAGGCTCCGCCAGAATTAATCAACC
Source organism: Nostocales cyanobacterium Centralia_MAG_434 (assembly GCA_021324415.1). GTDB lineage: Bacteria > Cyanobacteriota > Cyanobacteriia > Cyanobacteriales > Nostocaceae > JAJPJF01. The sequence goes on along the minus strand of JAJPJF010000550.1, from coordinate 33,309 downwards.
CAGCGCGTCCGCAGTAGCAATTCAGTACCTGATAACGAGTCAAATCAATGGGGTGGTCGGTCGTTAATTCTGTATAAACTCGCTCATCAGTTTTACCGTAGCTCTTACCAGTTGCCTTAGCAACTGCTCCGTATCCATTATTATTTTCAGGTAGCTTTTGTTTAATAATGTCAGCTTCAATCGTCACACCTATGTGATTTGCCTGCCCTGTCAAATCAGCAGCAAGATGATAGTCTTTATCTTGCTTAAAGGCATTGTTACGTAAGTAACACCAAAGAATAGTGACTAACCCCAGTTCATGAGCGCGTTTAAAAGCTTGGCTGATTTCGTGGATTTGGCGCGTTGACTGTTCTGAACCAAAATAGATAGTTGCACCCACTGCAGCTGCACCTAAATTCCAAGCTTGTTCCACATCAGCAAATAAGACTTGATCATATTGATTGGGGTACGTGAGTAGTTCGTTATGATTAATTTTGACAATAAAGGGGATTCTATGGGCGTATTTGCGTGAAACACTTCCCAAAGCACCCAAAGTCGTAGCAACAGCATTGCAACCAGCTTCTAAGGCAAGTTTGACAATATTTTCTGGGTCAAAGTAAATAGGATTAGGTGCAAAAGATGCACCTGCTGAGTGTTCAATCCCTTGGTCAACAGGCAATATGGAAAGGTAGCCTGTGTTTGCAAGACGCCCATGAGAATAGAGTTGCTGGAGATTACGCAAAACTTGGGGATTACGATCAGTTTGAAGCCAAACTCGTTCTACAAAGTCTGGCCCTGGTAAATGTAGTAAATCTTTGGAAACTTTTGCTTTATATGTGAGCAAGTTTTCTGCTTCTTTACCTAGAAGAGACTCAATAAAATTAGGGATAGATAATGTTGTAGTCACAGTGGTTACCTCAGAATTTTAGTAAATACATTTGTTTTAAAATAACATTCCTAATCTTAGAAACATGCTGATATTTAAATAAGCTATTAAACTTTTTTGCTATCATTTCAATCTAGTATTTTTAGTGTTTTTTCAAAAAAATAGGGTTTTTATTAAAAGCAAATGATTATAGGAACTATGCTTCTCTAAAAAAATATTTTGATGAAAAACACTAATTTTGAAAACTATTGTAGCAATCTAAATTTTTTGAAATATTAACAACTAGTTCATAATCTGTTATTAAGAAAATAATAAACTTACACTAAACTTACATAAAATAACGCAACTACTTCATAGTGTACATGGTATAAAGAAATTAATATACAGTGATATAGTATTTCGTCTACCAGCGTCGAGCATATATCTAAAGGTATAAGTTTTCTGTTTCCTAAATATCCACTCACTCCTCATCTCTCCGTTTCCAGTTAAATTTAACTTAAACATTTTATGAATGAGTAGGTCTTCCCTAGGTATTATCTTTAGATTCTTGATAGAGAATAAAGCCAAATCTCTCATAGAGTTTGAGAGCTAGCTCTAGCCTTAAAAAATCCATAAATAAAATAGTCATAGTTCAGCAAAACCATAGCATAATAGTTTGTGATTGTTTGTCTTAGCCACCCTGAACATTTAGCTCTGTTGACCATGAAAATACTGGTACTCAATGCCGGGTCGAGTAGCCAAAAGAGTTGTCTTTATGAGATTAAAGGAGAAGCTCTCTTGGAAGAACCTTCTCAACCTCTTTGGGAAGCGAAACTGGACTGGACTCACCATCCAGGAAAGGCAGAAATTGAGGTAAAAACATCCGCAGGTAAAAAACTGCAAGAAGAAATTTCAGTCACATCGCGGCTGCAAATTATCGCCCATATGCTAGATACCTTATGCCAGGGACCGACTAAGGTCATTAGTCAACTTAGTGAAATTGATGGGGTCGGACATCGTGTAGTACACGGAGGAAAAGATTACAGAGAAAGTGTGGTGATTAATGCGGATGTCAAAGACGCGATCACTCGTCTTGCCAATCTTGCCCCTGCACATAATCCTGTAAATTTAGAAGGTATACAAGCAATTGAGCAACATTTAGGAAATGTCAGGCAAGTAGCCGTTTTTGATACGGCATTCCACGCTGATATTCCTGATGCAGCAGCAATTTATCCCGGTCCTTATGAGTGGGTAAAGCACGATATCCGTCGCTACGGCTTTCATGGGATCAGTCACCAATACTGTGCTCACCGTGCGGCTCATCTTCTCAATCAAGATTTAGCATCCTTACGATTGATCACCTGTCATTTAGGTAACGGTTGCTCTTTGGCTGCTATCAAAAATAGCCGCAGTATTGAAACAACAATGGGATTCACACCATTAGACGGACTAATGATGGGTAGCCGTTCTGGATCTGTTGACCCAGGCATTCTTATTTACCTGTTAAGACAATTCGGTTACTCTCCTGACCAGTTAGACAATGAGCTCAATAAATTTTCTGGCTTACGTGGAATTTCGGGCATATCTAATGATATGCGGCAGATTAAGGAGGCAATTGCTCAGGGCAACTCTCGTGCCCAACTTGCTAGGGATATCTATATCCATCGCTTGCGGTATTATATTGGTGCTATGCTTGCTAGTCTAGAAGGATTAGATGTTTTAGTATTTACTGCAGGCGTAGGTGAAAATGATCCCGACACTCGCGCTGCAGCTTGTGAAGTCTTTGGATTTTTGGGACTACAACTTGATCTAGAAAAAAACAAGCAAAAACCCATTGATATTGATGTTGCTACCCCTACCTCAACAGTGCGAGTTCTAGTGATTCACACTGAAGAAGATTGGGCGATCGCTCAAGAATGCTGGCAATTATTAAAACAATAAGATAGTGCTAAAACAATGTATTTATCCTACTGCTGAGCAATATTTAGGGCAACAGAATTACGTGAATTACTTACACCAACCCAGTAGAGCAGGTGTAGGCTTCTAGCGTTGCTACGATATTGATGACAGTTGGAGACGATTGGCGTTTGGCAATGACCGATTTGTAGCAACTGTTTGTCCCATGATTCTTTTTGGGTGAGTAGAAGGCTTCTACTAGCTGAATATGGCTTGAGTCTATTAACAAATATGCTTCAGAATAAAGTCCAATGTGTATAAAGCACTTAAAAGAGAATAAAAAGTAATAAGAAAACTAAAACAATTTTAAAAAATATCAAAGATATCCTCATATTTTCCTCAATTTTATTTTTTATTTTAAAGAAATAAAGCTCTCAAATCCTTCTTTTTACTTGTAATATAGATATCTTATGGTATCTGATTTCGGATTCTACCGTAAAGTATTTAGCCCATTCAATTCTTAAATGTTTGAAAGCTAAATAAGTTCAAGTATATTTTTTAATAGGTATTAATAATCTTCAACATGTTGCTAATCATAATAGGTTAACATGTCTGATTATTAATACTTTCTTTCTAAACTATCTTTTTCAATATTAGTGAGGTGTAAAAATTCTTACTTTGTAGTAACTTTAGATCATGAAGAGATAGTTGATATACTCAATATTCATAATATAAATATATTATTTTTTGATGCTGTCAATTCTCAAATTATGATTCTTAAAATTAAAATACATATTCAATAAAATTGAAAAAAACGTATGTTAAAGCAGTATTTGTATTGTTAAAAAGCATGAATAATAATCGCAATAAAGCAGTATATTCCTTTAAAAAATAAGGCTACTTAATACTTTCGATGACATCCAAATTAAGCTGCTGAACGTAGTAATTATAAAGAAACTTATTCCTCTAACTAGTGAAGATATGCAGAAGTACAATTTCAAGTTTACTATTAGATGACTGGCTTCAGATTGCTATATTTAGTTTTACTCAGACTAATATCCTTTACTAGGCCATTTTCATCATTTTTGACTAGATTTCTTTACTTGAGAACTTATTCAATCTATTTTTCGATTCTAACGTTTTCTAAGTACAGATAAATAGCAAAAAACAGCAATTATTCTGATTTAAAAACAAAGAGGTTATTATGAACAGATTGAAAATATGAATATAGTTCTAAAAGCATTTTTTAGAACAACTTCAAAGCTTTTGGTTTAGAAGATACTTTACAACCTGTACCATAATACTACTTCTACTCTTCAAACGGATGCATTCTGATGTTGTTAATACCAATCATGAGCAAAGAACTCTAGCACAGCAAACAGACGCAGAGTTATTTAGCTTATTTAAGACTGGAAACTCTTTTGCTCTTGGTATTCTGTATGATCGCTATGCCAGTCTTGTGTATAGTCTAGCCTTAAAAATTTTAACAAATCCTCAAGAAGCAGAAGATCTAACCCAAGAAATTTTTCTCATTTTCTTACAGAGAAACACTTATAATCCTAATCGTGGTTCTCTCAGCAGCTTTATCTCAATCATGACTCGTTCACGTGCGATTGACAAACTTCGTGAACGTCACACGAATCTCAAATTTCTTCAGCGCTGGTGTCAAACAATGAACACAGAAACATCTTCGTTTATCACACCTGTTGAGCAAGCTTCCTTAACAGAACGCTCTCAAAGAGTTCGGAATGCTCTCAAACAACTTTCAGAAGACCAGCGTCAGGTATTACAAATGGCTTATTACGAAGGTTTAACTCAATCCGAAATTGCACAAAGGTTGCATGTTCCACTTGGAACAATTAAAACTCGAGCTCGCCAAGGTTTATTGAAGCTAAGACAAGGGCTCCAAGACATCAAATAGTTTCGCTATGACTGAAGTTGTGCCCCCTGACCATATAAATGAATTGCTTGCAGGTTATGTCCTTGGCGAACTATCCCCAGAGGAGTTGGAACATCTCAGGCAAATGCTCTTTGAAAATCCTGAGCTTATGACAGAAGTGTACGGTTTACAGGAAGTTTTGGGGCTAATACCTTATGCACTACCTTTTGAAGAACCTCCATTCCATCTTCGCTCAAAAATTTTTGAAACGACCAATGCCAAAATAGGTTATGGCTTCAGACGAAAACAGTTTTCTTGGCAATGGTATCATCTTGCAAGTGGTATAGCTGCACTACTAGTTATAAGTCTAAGTTTACTAGGTTTGTACAATAGCTATTTACAGGTAAGTAGTTTACAAGCCAAGGAAGTGGGGGAACGTTATCTCATTAATATGCTGTGCCAACCTAAAACTTATTTAATGCCACTTAAAGGTATAGACATTGCCTCTGCTGCTTCTGGCAGTATTGTGATAACGCCAGGTAATCCAAAAGCTACATTAGTCATACAAAAACTTCCTAGTCTGCCTAAAGGTCAAATATACCGACTTCGGTCAGTTATGAATGGAAAAAAAATAACTTGGGGACAGTTTAATGCTGATGCGCAAGGAAGTGTTATAGTTCAACTTTTGATTCCTCCTAATTTTAAAGTTTCATCATTAATCATTACTTTAGAATCATGGGAACAATCTCCCAATTCAATTGGATATCCAGTTATGATGGGAATATCATAGTTGAATAGAGAATACTAATTTTTAATGAAATAGAGTAATATAGTAATACTATTTGAATAACAAATTTGTCAGTTCCACTAAACCCATTTTTTAAAAAAAATCAGGCTTTTCCACATTTATAAATAATTTAGGATTGATCTATCATTTGAATATCAATTTGATACTGCTTATAAACAAAAAGCCAAAAATAATACGAGAAAAGACACATATTAAGACAAGAAACTCGGAGTTTTCTAATTCCTCTGATCTTCTTTGACAGCAAAAGTGAGGTTCTTGACGTAATTAAATCATTTATTGCCGCAAGCAATCGAAGAAAAGGTCTTGCAAATTATAAGAACTAATGTGGATATAGCCAGATTGCAGCTGATATAGACCAGCTATTAGCTTTGCTAGTGCCGTTTTACCACAGTCGGACTGACCAATTAGAGCGATCACTTTTCCTTCTAAGAGATGAAGAGAAAAATTCTCTAGTAAGTCTACTCTGGTAGTGCGATGAAAATTGAGGCAGGTACAATAGATGTCGGTATAGTTGCATTGAGTATCAACCAAGTCAGCTTGTGCAGATATAATTGCAAGCTTAACTGCTGTACCAATAGCGTTAAGTATAACTCCTCAACCTACAATTATTCATGAACTGATAGTAGGGATAAACTCATTGTCTTGAACTAAATGGAGTTTGTCTGGATCGGAGCTACTGAGCATGACTACAAAATCCTAGAGATATGCATTTGTCCTTTGTCTTTAGCCAAAGATGAATGAAACTCCCTCATACTATGTGCTTAACGGTAATTGGTAAAAGATTTTCATCAGTGAAGATATTGCTCTGTAACGTCTCTATGTTATTTCCAGATAGCGCAACTATTTCTTACTTTTTCTCCAAATTAATCTTGTTGATTTGATTCAACACAGTTGATACGTAATAAATGGGTATCTTAGATTTAAACAAATAATAGTATTTATGTTTTAAATTTGTGTTTATAAGCTTTAAAACTAAATATAGGATTGAGTTCTATATTTCCTAACAATAGTTTTAATACATAGATTGATTAATATTAATTTATATATCAACCATAGGCATAATTCTAGAAATCCAATTTAATGAGATAGTCGTATTAAACTAATAGAATTAATAATTTTTATCTTTATCAATTGTACTTTCTCGTCTGCTGAAAATCTTCAGAAAACTCCTTGATTATTATGGTTTTACTACCTGTTCAATGTCCTAAATGTCAGAGTATAGATATCGTTAAATATGGCAAAACTTCTAAAGGGAAGCAGAGATTTTACTGTAAGAATAAGGAATGTTCCTGTCATACATTTATCTTAAAGCCTGCTTATAGAGGATGGCTTCCAGAGGTAAAACAACAAATTGTAGAAATGAATCTTAAAGGGAAAAGTATTCGTGATATTGCTCGTATTTTAGGCATCAGTACTACAACAGTAAGTAATGAACTAAAAAATTTCTACCGTTGTCAATCAATAGGTAATGACACAGAAATGTATGTAAATTCAGACATTGCACCATTATCAACCAAACTAGAAAAACCAGGTTGATAATTAAAACACCGTAGATTGAGTTACGTATCAGCGTAAACCAATCTACGATTGCAAAAATTTTGTGGTATGTAAAGAAGGCGCTTTGCTTTAACTGTTGATGGATGGTGATGACGTGAAATTAGCCATCAGTGCTTCTTTGGCTAGTCCATTAATTGAGTAGTGTTGTTCAGGAACTGGATAGCCAGCTTCACTAAATGCCTCACGAATAGCTTTGTTTGCATCAAAATATACTTGCCAGTAGTTGGCATTACTGCAAAAAGGACGTACTGCTAACACTGGACCAGCCAAAGTGAAATTTAGAATTTCTACCTCTGGTGATGGTTCTGTAAGTACGTTGGGAATTTGGCTAATTTTCTGTTTTAAAAGGCTAATAGCTTCATTGTGGTTGACAGTGTGAGGGAGTTGTGCAACTAGGTCAACTCTACGGTAAGGATTGGCAGAAAAGTTTTGAATATTATCGGCAAAAATTTTATTGTTGCCGACAATTGTCAATACGTTCTCAGGTGTATTAATACTGGTGATAAACAGCCCAATTTCTACTACAGTGCCTGTGACACCTGCAGCTGTAATGAAGTCTCCAACTGTGAAAGGTCGGAAAATAATGAGAAATGCACCTGCTGCAAAGTTCGCTAGTAAACCACCCCAAGCTGCACCGATTGCTACACCAACTGCAGCTAACAAAGCAGCAAAAGAAGTGGTTTCAATCCCGAAAAAGCCAAGAATTGCAACCACCAGAATAATTCTGAGTGTGATTGAAAGAATATTGATAAGATAGCTAACTATTGTTGGATCAATATTTTGGCTTCTAAAGCCACGTCTCAATAGACGGACACCAAAATCAATTAACTTCTGACCAACTATCCAAAGAGCGATCGCTCCAATTAGTTGAAATCCGAACGCTGTTAGCAGGGAAATGGCAACCTGACCTATCTGATTTAAATTCATAAACGTTTTTCACTTTTTTATTGTTGTGTACGTTTAAAAATAACAATACAGAAAATGTCTCTCTAAAGGAAGATCATTTTACACAAGGGTTAGTTTAATGACGACGAAGTCATCCTGGTGGTAGAGTGGCTGCAACTATCCTTCACCTCATAAGTAAGAGGCTGAACAATTTATCACTATCTAAGATTCACATAAGATAAATTCTCCACGTGAATCTTAATGTGTGTATTATGCGTGAGCTATCAAATTTACGTGTAGCGGTCATTGTAACTGATGGTTTTGAGGAATCAGAACTCGTTGAACCTGTACGTGCTTTAAAGGAAGCAGGTGCTAAAGTAGATATTCTGTCAGCCAAGCTAGGACAAATCCAGGCATTTCGGCATTACGATAAAAGTATTACAGTCAATGTTGATCGGTTGTTGGATGAGGCGAAACCTGAAGAGTATGATGGTGTGCTGTTACCTGGGGGTGCGCTAAATGCTGATACTCTCAGAATGGGACCAGCAGTTCAATCGTTTCTATGCCGGATTCAAGAAGCAGGTAAACCAATTGCTGCAATTTGTCATGCTCCCTGGGAACTAGTTTCTGCGGGGTTAGTGCGTGAACGGACACTAACCAGTTACTACACCATTCAAGACGACATTCGCAATGCAGGAGGCAATTGGGTAGATCGCGAAGTGGTTGTAGATGGCAACTGGGTGACAAGCCGCCAACCTAGTGATATTCCAGCGTTCAATCGAGAAATGCTAGAGATGTTCTCTCGGGTACCCTCTGTTTCTGGCACTTAGGAATGGTTGTTACATAATTTTTGCGGGGTTTGTAGTTGTCCTTGAGATTTGATCCTAATGCCCAACTACAAACTCCAACAGGAGCAGCACGGTGACTAAAAACCCCATAAAACAAAGGCAAACACAATCTTCATCCCACTCTCCTCCTGCATCTGATTACGTCTCTCTCAAGACTTGGATTGGTCTTTTTGGAGCGATGCTAGGCGCGTTCATGGCTGTGTTGGATATCCAAATTACGAACTCTTCTCTTCAACAAATTGCAGGAGCACTTGGTGCTTCAATAGATGAAGGTTCTTGGATCTCCACGGCTTATCTAGTAGCAGAGATTGTCACCATTCCATTGACTGGTTGGCTATCACAAGTGTTTTCTGTACGGTGGTATCTGATCGTCAATTCCATACTGTTTATCTTCTTTTCCATATGTTGTGCTTTTGCTAGCAGTCTTGGTGAGATGATTGTATTCCGTGCTGGGCAAGGATTCACAGGAGGAGTCCTGATTCCCATGGCGTTTTCAATCGTACTCACGACCTTACCACCAGCTAAACAGCCTATTGGACTAGCAATGTTTTCGGTTACAGCCACCTTTGCTCCTTCGATTGGTCCAACTCTAGGGGGATGGTTGACAGATAACTTTGGCTGGCAATACAACTTCTACTTGAATATCATTCCGGGGTTGATGCTAGTCGCCATAGTTTTCTACGCCATTGATCCCCAACCATTGCATCTCGATAGATTGAAGCAGGGAGATTGGTTGGGTATCATTTCGATGGCGATTGGTCTCGGCTCTCTAGAAGTGGTCTTGGAAGAGGGTGAGCGATGGGACTGGTTTGGTTCTCCAGCAATTAGGCAATTGTCAGTTATTGCTGTTATTTTTCTGACTATTTTCATATGGATTGAGCTAACACGTAAAAGACCTTTTATCAATCTACGTCTATTGCTTCGTCGCAACTTTGGCATCGGAAGTCTGTCTGGTTTAGCACTTGGACTAGGTCTATACGGCACAGTTTATGTGATCCCCCTGTATCTTGCGCGAATTCAAAATTATAGCCCTCAGCAAATTGGTGAGGTGATCATGTGGTCGGGTATACCACAGCTGTTTCTGATCCCATTTGTACCCAAACTCATGCAACGCTTTGATCTTCGCTGGATGGCTGCAGTAGGATTTAGCATCTTTGCCCTCAGCTGTTTTATGAACTCGACAATGACTCACTACACAGCGATTCAAGAGCTGAAATGGTCACAGCTGGTTCGAGCATTAGGACAACCCTTGATGATTTTGCCACTCTCGTCTATTTCTACAGCAAATATTGAACCAGCACAGGCAGGTTCAGCCTCAGGTCTATTTAATATGATGCGCAACTTAGGAGGATCAGTTGGAATTGCAGCTTTAGATACACTGCTAACTAGACGGGAGCAATTTCACTCTGAACGTGTGGGAGAAGCTATCTCTTTATATGACCCTCAAACTCAGCAACGAATTGATCAATTGACTCAGTACTTTATCACTCGCGGCGCTGATCCTAGCAGTGCTCATAATCAAGCCCTTCAAAGTATCAACAATGTTATTAGTCGTGAAGCCTACGTGATGGCTTTTAATGATTGCTTTTACTTCATTGGTATAGCACTGTTAGTCTGTGGTATTACCCTACTTTTTACTAAAAAGGTGAAAGCGGGAGCCACAGCGGGCGCTCATTAAGGTTTTGGGTGATGTATTCAGTTAGACGAATAAATGTTGAATAAATTGTAGAAACAAGGAAGAAAGAAGATATGACAGACACTAATCAAAAACATGTGGTTGGAGTCTTTTCTAATCAACAAGCAACAGTACAAAGTCTCAAAGAATTGCAAGCTTCAAGCTTTCCTATGGAAAAGGTTTCAATTATTGCTAAAGACCTAGACCAAAACAAAGAGTTTCAGGGAGTCCAAACAAGCGATCACCTAGAAAATCAAAGTGTAAATACTACTACAGGAGTGGTCGCAGACACTCTGACTACAAGTTTTTGGGGTAGTATTTTAGTAGGTCTAACTAGTTTAGCCCTCCCCGGTATAGGAGTGGTACTCGCGGCTGGTTCTCTTGGTGTAGCATTAGTCAGCAGTGTCGCAGGAATTGCTGTAGGATCTGCTGCTACTCATAATCTCATTAATGCACTCACTCATTTAGGTATTCCAGAAGAAAGAGCTAGAGTCTACAGCGATCGCCTAATTCAAGGTGATTATTTACTGATAGCAGATGGTACAGACCAGGAAATCCAGAGTGTTCAAGATATCTTAAGTGCTCAGGGTATTCAATATTTAGGTGTATATGAATAGCATATCTGATATTTTGTTTGCACCTGTATCAAAAACGAGTCTGGTACCAAATCCTTAGTCTGAAAACCTCAATTTATCCTTGAGAAACCCAGTGTAGTTAACCACAGGCTCAAGGATTTTCATCTAGCCTTTCTTAGAGGAGAATTGACCTTTGGCAAATAATATAGTTGTTTTGAGCTTCCTACCAAGGTAATTTACTACCATCCCATGAAAAAAATTGTCCGCTATCGCCTTCTTGAAGTTGTTCGATTACAGCTAGCAACTGAGTAACGGTGCGCTCTATGGGGAATAATTTATCAGCAGGTACATTTCGCTGGAAAGGTCGCGAAAGGCGTGTATCCGTAGTCCCTGGATGTAACATTACAACCAATGTTTGAGGGCTACTTCTGCCATACTCAATCGCCACATTTTTCATAAACATGTTTAGCGCTGCTTTAGAAGCTCGGTAGCCATACCATCCACCAAGTGTGTTGTCGCCAATACTGCCAATCTTAGCTGAAATAGTGGCAAAAACACTACGATCACTATGACGGAATAGCGGTAATAAATGCTTAGCAAGTAGCACAGCCCCAATACTATTCACTTGAAAGTAGTGCAGCAAATGTTCTGGATTGATTTGTTTTAGGCTTTTTTCTGGTTGCACTTTACCCTCATGCAGTAGCCCTACACAGTTGACAACTAAGTGCAGTTTGTCGATTTTAGTCCGTATCTGTTCCACAAACTCTATAATCTGTGATTCATAAGTAATATCCACTGGAAGACAATTTAATCTGTCTGAATGTTCATCTTTGAGAGTAAATAACTCCGTCGCTGATTCTGGATGACGGTAGGTTGCATAAACCTTGGCTATTCGGATATCCTGTAGAATTTTTTTGATGAAACCAAGACCAATGCCTTGGCTTGCTCCTACAATCAATGCATTGAGCTGATTATTTTCATTTAGAAAAGACATTGCATTTAGAACTAAAATATCTTCAGTAAACAATATGTATTAATATATACCAATTCTCTTAGACTATCAAATATGATTTATTTCCCAATGCAGAATCGGCTAAAAATCTTGTCAAGTACAGATTCAGTCACTTCTTCCCCTGTAATTTCTCCCAACGCATGAATTGCACCTCGTAAGTCAATTGTCCAAAAATCAAGAGGGAGTTGCTGAGTGATTGTTGCTTGTACCTGTTCTAAGGATGTTTTTGCTTTTACTAAAGCTGCTGCTTGTCGTTGGTTAATTGCTAAATCTAGATCGGCGGCTTGCACTTTACCTATTTGCACTGTCTTCAAAATCGCAGTTTCTAACGCTTCGATACCTTGATTTTGGGCTGCTGCTGTTCTAACAACTTGCTTAATCTCTGTTGGATAATTGATCCTAACTGGAGATGCTAAGTCAATTTTGTTGATCACTAGAATTAATGGACGGTGTTGCACCTGTTCGTAAATTTCTTGCTCTGCTGCTGTCCAGCCTGCTGTAGCGTCAATGGTGAATAAGATGAGATCAGCTCCACCAGCGGCACGACGCGATCGCTCGACTCCAATCTTTTCCACTTGATCTTGTGTGTCTCGAATACCTGCTGTATCAAGTACTTGTACAGGAATACCACCTACAACAAGTTGGGATTCAACAACATCGCGAGTTGTGCCTGGTAAGGGAGTGACAATAGCACGATCACTCCGACTCCAGGCGTTTAACAAGCTGGATTTCCCAACATTTGGACGCCCAACAATTGCCACTTTCAAACCTGTACGGAGGAGTTCGCCTTTGTCAGCAGTTGCCACTAAATTTGTGATCTCTGTAGAGATTTTATCAATTGCTGATTTTATTGCGTTCTCATCTAGAGGGGGCAAATCTTCCTCAAAATCTATTCGAGCTTCAATTTCCGCCAAAATATCCAAACAATTGGCACGCAACTGATGTATTGGATGAGCTAATTTTCCTTGTAAACCTGCTAGTGCGGCAACTGCTGCTTGGGGTGATCTTGCCCCTACCAAGTCAGCTATGCTTTCTGCTTGAGTTAGATCTAATCGCCCATTCAAAAAGGCACGGAGAGTAAATTCTCCTGCTTGTGCCAGTCTTGCCCCACTTTCCAAACACAGTTGTAACACTTGCTGGACTGCCATAATTCCCCCGTGGCAATGAAACTCTACAACATCTTCACGGGTGTAGGAACGAGGTGCTTTCATAATCAGCAAAAGTGCTTCATCTACAAGTTGTTGCGTCTGAGGATGGCGGATATAGCCATAGAGAATGCGATGGCTTTCCCAAACTTGACGACCAGGTGCATGAAATAGGGTTTGAGCGATGTGTATTGCCTCGGTTCCCGATACTCGCACAATACCGACGCTACCTTGCTGAGGGACAACAGCAGTCGCGATCGCAACAATTGTTCCAGTTGTGGCAAAGATTTCTGACATCAGCGCCTTTAACTATAAGATATACAGAAAACACCTTGGCTTTTAGTCTCTTGGTCAATCTTAACAATAATTGCCATCGTGAGTAGTTGTACTGAGGTCGCTATATTGCGGTCACTACTCACGCGTGCAAAGTGCTCACAAGCCAAGAGTCCGACCAGGAAAACCTGCTGTATCAAAATAGCGTGTTTTTCCTACTGTTTGATACTTGAGAATGGTCTTTAAACCATCTGAAGCAGGCAGAGACTGGAGTTGAAAAGACTTGAATGTAACGCTGTTAGGCTTACCATTCAATGCTTCACTTAAGACTCGCCCAACTAACTTACCTTGAGCAGGTAATTTTAACCTCAGTATCTCTGCTACAGTTGGTGCAACATCTGCGTTACTTGTTGGAGCCTGGTCTTTATAACCCTGTTTGAAGTCAGGACCAATAGCCGCCATTGTATTGAAAGTATCAGCACGGCTAAAGCTACCGTGCATTCCCTGACCTTGCTGTAAGGGTGTATCTGCCACTTCTACACCACATGCTGTCGGATCGCTACAACCTGTATCAAAGGAGCGAAAGTTTACTAGAATCGCTGGTTTGGGTGTACGTGCTACTCCGCGAAGGGCGATCGCACTAAAAGGTAGAGTACCAGGAAACACATCTAAAGTATCATCTACGAACAAACCACTGACATAGTCTTGCTTGTGAAGAAAATCTATAATCTTTTTAGCAAGGGCTTTTTTGTTAGTGTTATTAGGTAGATAAATCAAATCAGAACCGCCATTAGCAGCAACAATAACATCTGGTTTTGTTGGGTCTTTACCCAGAAAACTGTTTTTAGACGATTGCCCTTGTGTAGGATTTACTGAGGCATTTTTGTTGTCTGGGTCAAATAGAGATAGCTTTAATGCATGCGCTAAGTCGATCCCCACAAAACCTTGTGGTAAAAAACCTTTAGGTACATCTGGGTAAGAAAGTTGTGCTGCATAGCTAGTTTTGCTTTCCTTGCTAATAGTTGAAAAGCCGTGATCAGAGGTAACAAATATATTTGTAGTTTCTTCTAAACCCAAATCTTTGAGTGCTGTACGAATTTGTGTCAGGTTTTTGTCCATATTTTGACGAGCAGCCTGTGTTGTAGGACCATTAATCCCTGGAGTCAATTGGTTGAGACTATCACCGTGGTTATGCTGGGTACCATCAGGATCGCGAGACCAATAAATCAACACAAATGGTTTTTGCCGCTGCTTAAATAGTGGCAGGATAGCTTTGGTTGTGACATCGGCAAAATACTGCTGCTGGACTGTATTGGCTACTTTGGTACCAGGAGTCTTGCTATCGCCTGGTTTGCCATTGTCTCCTCGAGATGGAGATGCTAAAGGCAATGAGTTTTTGGAAAGCAATGTAGTCAGTTCTTGACTCAGAGGAATTCCGGTCGGTGAACCAGTAGCATCATCAACAATAATCGTTGGTTCACCCTTTTCATTTGTAATATCCTGAATAAAAACTGGTCCAATTTTTCCAACTGCAGCCGTACTGAAACCTGCTTTTCTCGCGGATGACAGTAGACTTTCTTCGCGAAGATAGTTAGCACCAAACTGTTTGTTAATTTCTCTCAAAACAGCATTATTTTCCAAAAAGGGGACCAAGCTGTTTTTAGCACTTTTAACCGGAGTGTTGACCTGGATAGTATTACTGAAATCACCAGTATCGCCTAGGTAATGCCCAGTGGCAATGGCCGAAGCGTTAGCAGTGGTAAAGGTGGGAAATAGAGAGTGGGTGTTGGTAAAGGTAACTCCCCGTTCCCGAATCTCTTGCAATGTTGGAGTATCAGTGCTGTTGATTACACTTGGTCGTAATCCATCAGCAACGAAAATTACAACATTGTGTTGTGATATTTGCTGACCACGTTTTCCAGGAAGAATGGTGCATGTTGCGATCAATGAAATGAGAAAAAGAGTCAGAAATACCCAGCGGCGATTACCCTGAAAAATGTGCATAATCTTGTAATTATTAGGACATCAAGATTTTATAGCTTGACTAGGTTAAATGGTCATTTACAAATTCCTAAAAGATGGAAATTCTTGAAGCCTCATTTCTCTAGTAGATAGCACGAGAAAGTGCAACTACTAATTTCTGAATATGCACTGTTTCATGAGTTGCCATGACAGAAATCCGAATTCGACTTGTGGGAACAGTAGGCGGACGAATTGCTGGTGCAAAAATACCAGCATTTCTTAGTTGTTGTCCGGCTTTTAATGCATCTGCTGCACTTGGCAATTGAAAGCAGAGGATAGGAGATTCAGATGGAAGCAATTTTAGGTTAGGTAGTTGTTTTTGCAATGATTCTTTGAGATAAGCTATGTTCTGCCACAATTGGGTGCGGCGTTGTGGCTCTTGCTGCACTATGCTAATTGCAGCTAACGCTGCTGTTGTATCTGCAGGTGAAAGAGCAGTTGTATAAATCCAACTTGGTGCACGATTCCGTAAAAAGTCAATTAGGCTTGCACTTCCCGCAACATAGCCGCCTAAGCTACCCAAGGCTTTACTGAGAGTTCCAATTTGTACTAATTGCTGTCCTGGACAATCGAAATGTTCTACACATCCAGCGCCAGTTTTGCCTAGCACTCCAGTGGCATGAGCCTCATCAATAAGTACCATACAACTAAATTCGTCAGCTAGTTCTAATAGTGCTGGTAATGGGCACACATCACCATCCATACTGAAAACACTATCGGTAATTATTAAACAGCGTCGATAGGATTGCCGTTGCTGACTCAACTGCGTACGTAGTGCTGCAACATCACAATGGGGGTATTCAATAATGGTTGCACCACTAAGAATTGCTCCGTTTTTTAGACTGGAGTGATTGTATTGGTCAGATACAACTAAATCTCGTTTGCCTATTAGAGCAGAGATCGCACCCAAATTTGCCAAATAGCCTGAACTAAACACCACAGCATCTTCTGTTTGTTTGAGGGATGCGATCGCCTTTTCTAAATCTCTGTGTACTTCTCGATGCCCACTAAGTAATCTAGAACCAGTACTCCCTGTACCATATGTTTGGATAGCACTAGTTGCAGCTTGAATCAATCTTTCATCTCCAGCCAGTCCTAAATAATCATTACTGGCAAAATTAATCATCTCTTGTCCTGCTAAAAGGACTGTAGCACCTGGTAAACCGTAGATTGTCTGTACTGAACGATACCAATCGGCACGGTGGATGGTTGCCAGAGATTCTTCTATCCAAGCATAGGGATCTGTGGACATTTTTGTGCGCTGTTATTCACAACTGGTTCAGTAACAATATTACGTAGTTGCCATGAAAAAAAGGAACTATATTTTGAACGAAAATCTTAAATCTATTGACTATACTCAGTTGTCAGGTGTGTTATTGCCTGTTTAATCCAGTCTTCTACATACGCATCTTTAGACAATCCAATTTCTTCACTGACCACATGCAAGGCATGACTGACTTCATTTGCGGTGTAACCCAGTGCTAAGAGGGTCATTTGCACCTCTTCTAAGATCCCAGGTGCTGGACCGCCTGTTGCAACAAAAAAGCCTGCTGTTTTACGCCACTCTATCAGCTTACTTTTGAGTTCTAAACAAAGGCGTTCTGCAGTTTTCTTACCAACACCAGGGGCTTGAATTAACAATTGAGTGTTGGCTGTGATAATGGCTTGAACCAAGTCTGGTAATTCTAATGTATCTAATAGAGCGATCGCCAAAGCTGCACCAATACCACTAACACTTAACAAGTGGCGAAACACATCTCGTTCTCCTGGGGAACCAAAGCCATAGAGTAATGGCACTTCCTCGCGAATTTGGTAATGGGTAAAAATTTGGACTTCACTTCCCAAGTTTGGCAATTGTTGTGCCAGCCTTGCAGGGATGTGCAAATCGTACCCCAATCCATTGACCTCAACAGTGAGAGTATAGCGATTACCGCTATTGTTTTGAATACCAGCGACAATACCTTTTAAATAACTGATCATCTTAAGAAACCAAAATATTTCAGACCTTCTATAATTCCACTTGCACAAACATTTTTAGCCAGGTAGTGGTAGTCATTGGGATTTTCATTATGCCATTGAAGTAATTCTGGACGGGCATTACCAACGATAATTCCTCTTCCTACGCCAACGGCAAATAAAGCAATATCATTGCCAGAATCCCCACAAACAACCGTCTTCTCTGCTACAAATTCCCACTTTTGACTAAGAAACTGTACTGCCCGACCTTTATCGCTACTACGAGGGACGATGTCTAGGTCTTGACCACTGCTGTAGATTAACTTTACATTTAAGTTAGATTTGTGCAAATCTGCTTCTAGTTTTCTTAGGACTGTAGCAGCGGCTAATTGCGGGAGGAAAAAACTCACCTTGAACAAACGCTGTTCTGAGTCTGGCTGCAAAACCAAATCAGGAAAATTAGCAGTTATAGAGACTATGAGATCGCGGTCCCATCCTGGTGAAAGTATTTGCGACCAATCTGGGTCTGGAGTTGGACTACCATGAGTATAAATTTCCGTTCCTACAGCAAGGATGAGTGCATCTGGTTCTAAAAGGTTTTTTTGTTCTTTAAGTTCTTGATACAGAATCGGTGAGCGCCCTGTGGCATAAACAATCTTAGTGCCGTATTCTTGACGATGTTGCTGCAGATGCTCGTTTAACTGAGCTAATGCCTTATCATCGCCTACAAGAGTGTTATCTAGATCAGTTACGAAGAGGAATTGAGTCACAGCTACCTCTGTTAATCAGCTTCACTCCACAAAGTGTATGCCGTTTTGAATCAAGAAAAAACCCAAGAATAAAAATCCAGCATTTAGCAACATATTTTAAACCGGAGTAGATTTTCTTATCTAAAGATGGCAAGTTGAACAGTTATATTACAAAAATGTGAGTAAACTTAAGAAATGTGTATGTGTTTGAAGAGAACTCAGAACTGAGGATTCTTATGGAATTCCGTATGACTCTGCGGGTGAATTCGTGAGGATGGTCTGTATGAACTGTAGTGTTTTGAATCCCTACCTGACTACATTCTAAGTCCTGAGTTCTGAATTAGGTTGGTAGGAGTGGCAATGACTTATAGAATAGTAGCCATGTCTCTTAACTCGCCGCGACATGTCTATGCAGTAGCTGTTAAGCACATTCGTCAAGGCAAAAAACAACTCAAAATTCCTAAACTGCCAGGGAAAGATACAATCGCTAGACTAGGCCAATTCCTCAGGCATGCTGTTTATAGTTTGACGAAGTGGGAGATTCGCCAAAAAGTCACTAGTGCTCAATTGTCGTTAGAACGATCATCAAAGCATGGATTACAGGAAATGCTTTGGCACAGCGATCAGACATTTTATCAATTGGTGGAAAAAATTCAAATAGAACGTAAAGAGGCTGCAGAAACACGGTTAGCTTTGGAAAAAGAGAGAGAAATTAATGAACTGAAATCTCGGTTTATTGCCGTGACTTCTCACGAGTTTCGTACACCATTAACTAGTATTCTTTTATGCTGTGAATTTTTACGAGATCACAATCACAAACTATCTGAAGACACGAAACAAAGATATTTTGAACTGATTAAGTCTAGCGTCAAACATCTTGATCAAATTATAGAGGATGTTCTCCTCATCAATAGGGCACAAGCAGGAAAAGTCGAGTTTAATCCAATCCCACTAGATTTGGTAAAATTCTGCTTTAATTTGGTTGAACAACTACAAATTGTTGCTGGTGAGCATTACAATATTGTTTTTACTAGTCATTGTTCTTACAATTGCAAGGCAAATAGACTGCCCTCAATGGACGAAAAATTATTAAGATATATTCTAACAAATTTGCTTTCCAATGCTATTAAATATTCACCTCAAGGTGGCAATATTCTATTTGATTTAGTTTGTGATCTAGAAAGTGTTACTTTCCAAATACAAGATCAAGGTATTGGTATTCCTAAAGAAGAACAGCCAATGTTATTTACATCTTTTTTTAGATGTAGCAATATAGGTAATCTTCCTGGTACTGGATTAGGGTTGACTATTGTTAAAAATGCAGTGGAATTACACGGAGGTCAAATATCTGTAGAAAGTGAAGTAGGTTTAGGGACAACTTTCACTGTCATCTTGCCACTACATCATACTGTCACTGTAGAAACAAATTAAAAATAGGTCACTCAATCATCTTTCAAAGTCTCAATTAGCAAATCTATTTTCTGTTGTGAAGAGTGCAGAAACGCTTCACACTCACGCAAATACTCAACAGCCGTTGCAAACTCATCAAATACCTGTTGTAGTTCCAACTCACCCCCTTCAATGCGAGCAATGATTCTTTCTACCTCAGCAACCTTTGCCTCATAACTCCGTCCCTTTTCAAGGATCGGATCACCTGAGTTAGAACTAGAAGCACTCATACGTTTAGTCATTTTGAATTTCCACAACTTTTACTTTAACCTCACCCTGACTTAACTGTATGCTTAACTCCTGCCCTACAGATAACTCTTGAGCAGAACGTGCGATCGCACCATTTTCCCGTCTGACCACTGCATAACCCCGCAGCAGCACAGCTTTAGGATCAAGAGTTGCCAACTTTTGGCGAAGAATCTCTAGTTGTTGCGTTGCATGCTGCAACTGACCACTTGTTGTTTGGATGAGTTGCTGACGTTTCCAACTAAGCGTTTGTATTTCTTGCTGGACTTGTCGATCTAACCGTAAACGCCGCAAACGATTTTGCATCTGTTGCAGTCGGTTTTGTGCCATGTCCAACTGGTGATAGACTGCATCATGCAATATAGCAACACGCTGTTGATGCTCAGTATACAGTTCTGTAAGCGCTGGGACAACCCGTTCAGCTGCAGCAGTAGGAGTATGTACAGCAGCATCTGCAACTAGATCGACCAAAGATTCATCTCTTTGATGACCGATGCCAGTGATAACGGGAATAGAACAATTGGCAACTGCTCGCACCACATGCTCATGATTAAAGCAGGCTAATTCTTCAACAGCACCACCTCCTCTGGATAATATGAGTACTTGGGCACGTCCATCTTGTTCTACCCTTTGTATTGCTTTAACAATAGACTCTGGTGCTTGCTCACCTTGCACAGTCGCAGGAGAAAATAAAACGTGTAATCCAGGATACCTTTGCTTAAGTGTCTTTTGGATATCACCCCAGGCAGCTGCTGTGGAGGAGGTGACAACAGCAATAGTTTGAGGATGGGGGGGAAGCGATCGCTTCCTTTGTGGATCAAACAGCCCTTCAGCTTCTAGACGGTTGCGTAGTTGTTGATAGCGCAACGCTTGTAATCCAGCACCAGCTGGTAAAGCTTGCCAAACTGAAAGCTGATATTCTCCCCTTTGAGGATAAACTCGAATACTACCCAAGATAATTAACTGCTGCCCCGTAGTCGGCACTTGTACCAATTTTGCTAATTGGCCACTCCAGGCTACACACTTAATTGCTACACTTCCATCTGGATCTTGTAGTGTAAAAAATAAACCGCTCCGATGGTGATGCGCACTAGAAACTTCTCCCTCGACCCACACTTGTCGTAGCTGCTCATCTTGTTCTAAAAGAAATCGAATGTAGTCAGTTAATCCAGCCACTGAAAGCGCTGTATCAGGAAACCCAGAGACAGGAATATCAAAATTCATCTTTATGTTTTACTTCTTCTTACGACTGGCCGATATCCCAGAATTTTGGTGATTTTACTCTCTTATTCCTTGTTTTAATACTTTTATGAACTACCCCACCTTCTAACAGACTCTTGGATTCTGCAGAATTTGTTAAAAGAGCCTCAAGTGAACTGTTATTAAATATTGTGTTATTTTTTAACTTTCAACAAATCGGCAGTTTCGCTTCTAAAGCTGTGTACTTTTTGAACACAAAATTACCTATAAGTTTTAGTGTATTTTATCACGATTAGTTTAATCAGAAAGAACTCAGGCATCAGAATTCAGCTACTAGTTGTGTCAGGCTGGGTGATGATATGGTAAAGCTTCACTGATTGATGGAAAACTGCTAAGGGGGATTATTGTTCATGAGGTAATGAACTTTTGTAAAAAAAAGCTTAAGAATTTGTCCTACTGGAGAACATGGACGGTTAAGATATTTTTAATACATGCCTCTAATAATAAACTACAATTAAAAAATTAAGCTTGAAGCTGACCCCAATGAACAGTTAGTAGAATGGTGAAAGGTTTAATATCGTTGTTATAGTTATGTATTATAAGAATCTGAGACTAAATAGATTTACGTAGGCATAGAGTTGTGACACAAGCCATCGGAGCGAGAGATCTCCAACCTAAGGGCCATTCAACTACATGCATATCAAGGGACACAGTATCATAAAACCTCACTAAGGTTCAGATTATAGTTAAACAGTGCAGACCATTCACTTTGTCTTTCCTCGATGTTAGTATGTATGTACTATATTTCTAGAGTCGGCATGGGTGAGCAAAATCATTAAAATTTTGCTCATATTACGTATGTCTACTTTCTAGATATCCTAGGCTAGTAAGCTTGACCTTTGGTAAAGGTAGGGCGTCCTGTCAAATCAAGTTAAATTTAGTGTTACACGAGTTAGTAGAGCTGTCTATCAATCGAAAACTGAACTCTCATTTTAAACTCCCAAATCAACACTCCCATCAATATATATAGAGGTAGGAATGGCTATCACCACTGATAATGCTGGCAAGCAAAAAGCGCTCAATATGGTACTTAACCAAATAGAGCGTACCTTTGGCAAAGGAACAATCATGCGCTTGGGCGACGCTACTCGAATGCGGGTGGAGACTATTCCTAGTGGAGCGCTTACCCTAGATTTGGCTTTAGGTGGCGGTTTGCCCAAGGGACGGGTGATTGAAATATATGGTCCGGAAAGTTCCGGTAAAACAACATTAGCATTGCATGCAGTTGCCGAAGTCCAAAAAGGTGGCGGCATTGCTGCATATGTTGATGCTGAGCACGCTCTTGATCCAGCTTATGCTGGCGCATTGGGTGTTGATACTGCAAATTTGCTTGTTTCTCAACCTGATACTGGGGAAGCTGCTTTAGAAATTGTTGATCAGCTTGTTCGTTCTGCTGCGGTTGATATTGTTGTGATTGACTCAGTAGCAGCATTGGTTCCTCGTGCTGAAATTGAAGGCGATATGGGTGATGCTCATGTTGGTTTACAAGCGAGGTTAATGAGCCAAGCTTTACGCAAAATTACTGGTAATATTGGTAAATCTGGATGTACAGTTATTTTCCTGAACCAGTTGCGGCAAAAAATTGGTGTCACCTACGGTAACCCAGAAACAACCACTGGTGGTAATGCATTAAAATATTACGCGTCTGTGCGTCTAGATATTCGTCGGATTCAAACCCTAAAAAAAGGCACAGACGAATTTGGGAACCGTGTTAAAGTCAAAGTTGCCAAAAATAAAGTAGCGCCACCTTTTAGAATTGCCGAATTTGACATTATTTTTGGTAAAGGTATTTCTACTTTGGGTTGTCTTGTTGACCTCGCAGAAGAAACTGGCGTTCTTGTCCGTAAAGGAGCTTGGTACAGCTACAACGGTGACAATATTTCTCAGGGTCGTGACAATGCTATTAAATATCTAGAAGAAAAGCCTGAGTTTGTTGAACAGATTCAACAGCAGGTACGTGACAAGCTTGAAATGGGAGCTGTTGTTTCTGCTAACTCAGTAGGAAAACCCAGTGACGAAGATGAAGAAGAATTTGAAGAGTTAGAGGAAGAGTAAATTCAGTTTTTCCTTATGCTCGTAGGGAGTGCTTAAACGCCTACTACGAGCAAAAATCACCGTAAGCCACGTTTACCATTGGGACGCACGGTCATCCAATTAGTTTTAGCCAGTGCTAGCTGCTGTTCAGATATTTTGGCACCAGTAAGATTAGCTCCACAGAGATTAGCACCTTGGAGATTGGCATCAGTGAGATTAGCATAGCTGAGGTCAGATCCTCTTAGATCCGCTCCTTCAAGATCTGTGTGGTTGAGATAAGCCTTGCTCAAATTTGCATCTCTAAGATTGGCCTGTTTGAGATGAGCTCGACCAAAGTCGCTATTTTGAAGATTAGCTCCTTGGAAATTGGTTCTCTGCATCTGTGAGCAATGGAAAATAGTCTCAGACAAATTAGCACCCTGGAGGTTTAGTAGACTTAAATTGTACAGTGCGAAGTCTCGCCTTCCCTTTAAATAAGCTGTTAGTAAACCCTGAGAATCCATCTGACGCAATCCTGAAGGCTTTTGTGCTTGAGAGGAACCATTATGACTGCTGGTTAAAGTTGTGGATTTTGACGTTAAAACTGATTTTCCTTCCCTTGCATAGAGACCATTGCCTTGTTCTATCCTTGCTCGTCTAGCTCGAATTGCTGCTGCTAACTGTGCTACTCCCGCAGTTGAGATATTGGCAGAAGGAGTGCTGCAAAAAATACCAGATTCTTGAAGAGCATTATGTATTTTTTCTTGACTACTAGTAGGTGCTTTTATAAGTAACCCTTGTGATAAACTGTCTACGTATGACTCTAATTCCAGTGCTTTGAGGACTTCCTGGGCTGTTTGATAACGATTGTGAACGGAAATTTCCAACATTTTCCTTAGCACTGCTTTCAGGTGATCGCTGATAGTTTCTACCTTTTTTTCCCACATCACTTCACCTGTTGTGGGATTGTATTCCAAATCTTTAGGAGATTTTCCAGTCAATAAGTAGATACATGTGACTCCTAGTGCATAAATATCACTAGCATAGACTGGACGCATTGCCATTTGTTCTGGAGGCGCAAAACCAGGAGTACCGATCGCATATGCCGTAAATGCCGTCTGCTCAGACAAACTTGTTACTTGCTCTACTTTATTTTTGACAGCGCCAAAGTCAATAAGAACTAACCTCCCATCTTGAGAGCGGCGAATCAAATTTGCTGGTTTAATATCACGATGAATCACCATGTGCTGATGAATGTACTGCAACAATGGCAGAATCTCACTTAAAAAGTGCTTCAGTGCTATTTCGCTAAAAACTCCTGTACGTTTAACCTCCTGCTGTAAAGTTGAACCGCTAATATATTCCTGTATTAAGTAAAATTGTTCACGTTCTTCAAAATAGTCTAACAACCTTGGTATTTGAGGATGATTGCCAATTCTACCTAAGGTTACGGCTTCTCGTTCAAAGAGTTCCCGTGCCATTTGTAGTACGTGTGGTGCAGTCACTGAGAGACGTAATTGCTTAATCACACAACTGGGTTCACCAGGTAAGGCTTCATCATGAGCTAAAAAAGTTGCTCCAAAGCCACCTTGACCTAAAGCTTTGATGACTCGATAACGATCTCTTAAAAGCAGCATCGCACCGCAAAACTGACATTTCTGACTGAATGCCAAATTTGCTGGATGGGGACACACGGGATTCAAGCAGTAGCTCATGCGTTGTCAACTCACTGCATTGATGATAAGAAGCATTGCACTGTTCATCTTAATTATTAAGCCCAAAATACACTTTTACCTGGTGGTTTTTGCGGTAGATCTGTTGAAGAGTTGCTAAAGTTAGACTTGCTTTGCATAAAGCGGGCGTGAATAAAGTTAGGAGTTAGAGCGCAATGCCTTGCGCCCTAACTCCTAACTCTCTACAAAGTGGACATTACCTGTCTTGCAGCTTGTAGAGTTTGCTCAATATCTTCCTCGGTATGAGCTAAAGAGGTAAAGCCTGCCTCAAATTGAGATGGTGCCAAATAAATGCCACGTTCTAACATACCGCGATGGAATCTGCCAAATTTGCCTGTATCTGACTTTTTCGCATCCTCATAGTTATGAACTGGTCCAGCGGTGAAGAATAGACCAAACATGCCACTAATTTGACCACCACAAGCTGCATGACCAGTTTGGTGCGCAATTTCCACTAAACCATCTGCTAGTTTTTTCGTGATCTTATCTAGATATTCATAGGTACCAGGGGTCCGCAATAATTCCAAAGTTTTTATTCCAGCTGTCATTGCTAAAGGATTACCAGAAAGCGTTCCAGCTTGATACATTGGGCCTGCAGGTGCAACCATCGACATGATATCTCGACGACCACCATAAGCTCCCACAGGTAAACCCCCACCAATAATTTTTCCTAAGGTTGTCAAATCAGGGGTAATTCCAAACTTTTGTTGCGCACCACCGTAAGCAATACGGAAACCAGTCATTACCTCATCAAAAACCAACAGTGCTCCGTGTTCGTGAGTTAATTCCCTGAGTCCTTCTAGGAAACCTGCATCAGGAGGAATAAACCCTGCATTACCGACTACTGGCTCTAGAATCACCCCAGCAATTTCGTCGCGATTTTCTTCAAATAAAGTTTTAACTGCTTCTAAGTTATTGAAAGGAGCTGTTAGAGTGCTATTAGTTGCTGATTTTGGTACACCTGGAGAATCTGGTAAGCCAAGTGTTGCCACACCTGAGCCTGCCTTCACCAGAAACATATCAGCATGACCGTGGTAGCAACCCTCAAACTTGATAATTTTGTCTCTTCCTGTAAAGGCTCGCATCAGTCGCAGCACTGCCATACAGGCTTCTGTCCCTGAATTGACAAATCTTACCATTTCAATGCTCTTGACCGCATCAATTACCATTTCTGCCAGCACATTTTCTAATACACTAGGTGCACCAAAGCTAGTCCCTTTTTCCAAGGCTTCATGTAGTGCGGCAGTCACTTCTGGATGGGCATGACCACAAATTGCTGGTCCCCAACTACCTACGTAGTCTACGTATTGGTTGCCATCGACATCCCAAATATATGCACCTTTGACATGGTCAAAAACAATTGGTTGTCCACCCACAGATTTAAAAGCTCGGACAGGCGAACTGACCCCGCCTGGCATTAAGTTTTGGGCAGCAGCAAAAATTTCTTGTGATTTTGTGGTTTTAATCGTGGTATTTACCAAGGTTCTCTCCTGTAGTTGGCTATAAAAAGCTCTGTCTTGAGATAGGGGGAAAAACTGCTTAGAACTTTTATATTATTAAAATAGCCGAACCAGGAAAATAACAATATGTTATACAAGTCAAATCAAGACTTGCCTTTAGAAATTCGTACTCGTTTATCTGAAACATATCAAGACGTGTACCGAGCTGCCTATAACTCAGCACTTCATTGGTACGGTGAAGCAGCAAAGGCTCACCAAGTTGCGCTAAGTGCGGTTAAGATGCAGTTGGCAGTTCATGGAAGTGGTGTTTAAGACTAGAAAATAAAAACACTATCAGCTGCTCTGTGTAGAATGGTATCGTGAAGCCATGAGCCATTTCTATTCAGAGCAAAATTATTGGTATGTTATCTTCTGACCAACCTCCACTATCAACAGCAATACCAGTAGAGAAAATCCGTTACAACGAGCAAGGCCTTGTTCCAGCAATCATCCAAGATTATTTGGATGGAGCAGTTTTGATGATGGCTTGGATGAATAGGGAGTCTTTGCAAAAGACTTTAGAAATAGGAGAGACATGGTTTTGGAGCCGTTCACGCCAACAGTTATGGCATAAGGGTGAAACTTCAGGACATACTCAAAAAGTACATAGTCTTCGTTATGATTGCGATAGCGATGCACTTTTGATTGGGGTAGAGCAGTTAGGAGACATTGCATGCCATACAGGTGAACGCAGCTGCTTTCATCAGATTGATGGAAAAGTAGTCTTACCACCTTCTGATATTTTATCGCAATTATTTGCTGTTATCTGTGATAGACGCGACCATCCCCATGAGAGTTCCTACACTTGTAAGCTACTTGCGGGAGGTGATAATAAAATTTTGAAAAAGCTCGGCGAGGAAACTGCTGAGGTAGTCATGGCTTGTAAAGATGATGAACCGGATGCGATCGCTTCAGAAGTGGCTGATCTGCTGTATCACACACTCGTAGCTTTGGCTCATCATCAAGTTGACCTAAAAGCTGTTTATCGTAAGTTACAGGAGCGGAGAACGAAACAGACACAAGCCTGAGGCTTTCCTTTTTTTGGTGTCTTTGGCTTATGAGCAGTTTTCTTCTTCAAAAGATAGACGACATATTTTTTGAAGTCAAGAGATTTTCTCAACTTTCTAAAAATTCCAGTTTTTGTAATTCTTATTATTTTTGAGACTTTTCCTCATTAATTCCACAGAATTTCCACAGGCATTTTCCTAGTTTTCCACAGATACTGCACGGTGTTATAAGTTATTGCCTAGTTGCTGGGGATTGTTGATTACCAATGAGCTAAGCCTTTAAAGACTGAGTTTTTATTAAGAAATGTTAAGAAAAACGAGTTAAAACCCTTATAAATGCGTAAATGTATATTTTTTATACACAACTTCTTAACATTTTGCAGCATTGACAACACTACCCCCTTTGGTTGCAAAATGATGCGGCTTACCTTTGTAGTCCTTCCGTACATCTGTGTCAAATTTCTGTAAAATGTTGCCGCAGATTGTTGGACATTCAAAAGACATGCGTTAACGGCCTTTGGCTCTACCACAAGTAAGGTTTCGCCATTGCTGAAGTTCAAAGGAGAAGAATCTCATGAATGCAACAGTCAGTATTTTTTCAGAAATTCCTGAAACATTGCATGAATCACTCGAAAACTATCTAGAAAAACATCCTGATTGGGATCAAAATAGAGTACTGACAGCAGCACTGTCTTTATTTTTACTTCAAAACGGAGATAGTGATCGTCGTGCAGCTCGTGTGTACTTGGAAACTTTGTTTCACCACTGCTAAATAGAAATGCTTTATGCTGATGTCTCAGATATAGTTAATACACTGAGCACCTTGGCTTATGTCCTACAATTAGTAGGACACACCATTTCTGAGTCTCCGATTTTCATTGAACTGCTCTCTTAAATTTTTGCCACAAAAAATACAAACAAAAACGAAAAGGTATTATTTGGATGATGAGCCAATGATTTAGTCAGACTTTCCCAGAAACAACTATTGGCTTAAGATGTTGGGTAGATACAAGACTGAGAATCTACGAGTTTACTCCTAATTTTTTGCTCGTTTGATCTATTAAGGGGATAAAAGCCACATAGGACTTCCAAACTAAAAAATATCCAACTCACTCTTGTGGGGTGGGTGTCCCACTTGCCCTATGAACTAGGCAGTTTTTGGGCCCACTCCAAAAAGTTGGATAATTTATTTTTAGAAGTTTCCTGGCTATAACTTAATATTTTTTGTATTCATAAATACATTATCTCTAGAATAGAGTTCATTCTAGAGATAGATGCTTTAAGAGATATAAGGATTTATTTTTAGAAAAATTATAATTGAAATTAATTTAGCTTATTCAAATCAATTACAAATCAATTAAGTAGGCTATTAATTGCTTTCAATATTGATTTTCAATTAAATTTTTAATCAACTAATTGACAATTAATAATTAACGATTGACAAACAGTTAAAACAATGAGTTTTTTAAGTTATCTTGAAGAGATTTTAACCTATTATCTTGAGCAACTGGGATTAGCATGGTGGGTCGAAGTCATAACTCATGAGCCTCGTTGTACTTATTATTTCGGACCATTTATCACTGCTAAGCAAGCTGAGGCAGCTAAAAAAGGTTATATTCAAGATTTAGAAGAGGAAAACGCGCAAGAAATCTTCGTAACAATTAAGCAATTCCAGCCAAAAGAGTTAACAATTTACTAAGCGTATCTAATGAAAAAAGATGTTAGTCAACGTTTCAAATCCTTTTCTCCTACGCTTTAACAAAAGTGCCGTTTTTCCATAGCATAAGTCATTGGTCCTTTGTCCGTTGTAGTAGCGACTAATGACCAATGACGACTGGATGTAGCTTTATGTAACAATCTACCTAGTGAGCTTTTTCTAAGTGTTGAGGCTGAGTAGGACATTCAAACTTATACCCTACACCCCTCACGGTTTGAATCAATGCGGGCTGGCTAGCATCGGCTTCAATTTTCTTGCGAATTTGACCTATATGCACATCTACAACCCTCTGGTCACCTACGTACTCATAGTCCCATACTTCTTGAATGAGTTCTGCTCGCCGCCAAACTCGACCCGGATGACTGGCTAAAAAATGTAATAAGTCAAATTCTAGAGCTGTTAAAGGTACTGGTTGATTGTTAAGTGTTACCTCTCGACGTACTGGATCAATCATGAGCTTTTCAAAGATAAGGCGTTTTTGTTCTGCTGTGGTTACAACTCGCTGACGCCTCAAAATAGCTGCTACTCTGACCTCCAGTTCTCCCAAACCAAATGGTTTGGTTAGGTAATCATCTGCACCCTTAGAAAAGCCACGAATCTTATCAGCTTCATCTGCACGGCTAGTTAGCATGAGTACAAACACACCATTACGGCTTTGCATCTCTTGGCAGAGGTTAAACCCAATGACATCTGGTAAATTCACATCTAGAATCACCAAGTCTGGGTTGAATTGCTCAAACATTGCTAAGGCAGTCTTACCATCTTCGGCAGCTTCCACCTGATAGTTTTGCTTAATTAAAAAGCGTTGAATCAAATTCCGAACCGCAGGGTCGTCGTCAACTACAAGAATCTTGGCAGGAGCCATGACCATCACTTTACAAAAAGATTTATAGGATTAACAGGCGGTATCGCGTAAAGAGCGTATCCGCTTTAGAGGCAACAAGAAACTACAAGGCTTAGGAAAGAAATCCCAGATTATTTAAATATAGTTTAATCAGGATTCTTGGCGATTAAAACGCCATTATTATGGTAGTGCCACCCTAACACTAAGGTTTTATGCTTGTCATTGTCTACCTTGTGTAAGTTAGGCAGATGCTCTGATAGTAACCGCAAAATGGGCTAAAATAGGGTAGCTGCCGCACCCAGTTACTAGATCATTTAAAACGTTTTCATTTTAAATCGATATGCGGCTCGGTGACACAAAATACGATGATGCTAATTTTTTTTAAGTTTAAGGTACTGTTAGCTGCCAGATTTGAAATACGAAAGATAATTTTTTCACAAAATGTGCCTTTTAGGTACTCGTAGCTCAAATTCTAGAGTAAAGCTCTGACTATAGAACGACATGAGGGGATACACGGAGTTCTGCCAATATGTTAAAGTGACTAATAGTTAAAATTACCAGATAGATTAAACTTACCCGTGCTACTATCCAGGTAAGACAGTAAGATCTGTTAAAACTAGTGTTTCTTATTAACGGAAAATCATTAGTTGATTTTCTCTAAACCTAAAGACCGCTGCCGATTAAGCCTGAAGTAATCAACTCCCATGAGCGATCACAATCCCTACGAAAAACTTGGGGTATCAGAGGATGCAAGCTTCGATGAAATTCAGGATGTTCGTAATCGCCTCTTTGAGCAATACAAAGGCGATACGAAACGTCTAGAAACAATTGAAGCCGCTTACGATGCGATTTTAATGGATCGCTTGCGGATGCGCCAAGAAGGCAAAATTAAAGTTCCTGAACGTATAAGGTTTCCAGAATTACGAACTCAGGTACCTCCGAAGGAAAATCCAATACCACGTGAAAACTCGCCTGCATGGCTTCAAAAGATACTTGATAAACCCAATCTTACAGATGTACTCTTACCTGGTGTGTGGTATCTGGGTTTAAGTGCGATTAGTGTGTTTTACCAAGCTGGGGGCGATCAAGTTTTGCAACTAGCCTTGGTTGTAGGTGTGGGTATTAGTATTTATTTTCTCAATCGCAAAGAAGGTAAGTTCGGTCGAGCAGTTTTATTGACTCTGGTCGGTTTGGTGACGGGCTTAATTGTTGGTGGAGGAGTTGCTGGCTGGTTTGTGCAATCAATACAACATATTCCTTTGACAACCAACCAATTTTCTACAGTCGTAACGTTTATATTATTGTGGGTTATTAATAGCTTTTTACGCTAATGGTTAAGTGTAGTTTGCTTAGTGCTTGAAAAAAGTGCAAAGGACTCAAAGCTAACTGCGTAAATACAAATCTACGCACGCTCCCAAATCTTTGACAATTAAGTCGGGATTGTATAATTCCAATTGGGCCTGATCACGAATACCACATTCCACAGCGATCGCCTTAATACCATGTTTTTTGGCAGCAGTAATATCTGCTTCTGTATCTCCTACCATCCAGGTTTCACTGGCGGGAGGTAGTTCTTTGATTGCTCTTGCCATTAGTAAGGGTTTATCGTCAATGTCTCGTGTTTTTACATAGTCGTTACTGAGGCAATAGCAGCGGTTTTCTGGGAAAAATCTACTTAAATCAAATTTTTTAAAGGCGTAGTCCAATTCCCAAACTCGACGCATGGTCATTACGACCAAATCCACTCCAGCATGTTGAACTTTCAACAGTGCATCAACGGCACCAAGTGCAAGACGATCATATTGAAAGAAAGGCTCTGTGTGTATGATTTGTCGCCTGAGTTTCGAAAATTCTTGTGCTTGCTCCTCATTTAGACCGGAGATGATACCGATTTGTTTCTCAGGAAGGTGTGCTCGCTTCAAACTCCAAAATTCATCCTTGGAAAGTATTGTGACTTTTTGGTTTAAACCTCGAGTTTTCTCTAAACAGAACTGATAGACGCGATAGTATCGTTCAGAAACATCAATGATGGGACCATCAAAGTCTGTAATTAATCTTAACATCTTTACATTACTTAATATTAAATTTTAATAATAGAGTAGCCCAAAAGTTTATTACTTTAGTTTTGATTATGTGATGAGTGCGTTTAGAATTATTAATCTCAATGTATTTTGCCAAAAGGCAAATCTGTTCTTTTCTTGTCTCTTTAGAGGTAGCAGTCTTTCTGAAAAGTTCTAAGTTATTCTGCAATTTTTTGATAAATTTTAGAATTATCTCGAGTTACAATAAATTCATCTACCAGATGAGTGATATAATTCTGCAGATAGCATATTTTTAAATATACAAGAAAAAATAATAAAAAGTTATAAGTAAACACTATCAAGTTAATAACTGCTTCCTACCTAGTCAGTCTTGCTGTACTTTCACTCAACAAAGCCAAACGTCGTCAGGCCGGGTTACAAATAATCTTCAATAGCCCTCTCCAAGGAGGTACCGAGGTTCATTAGTCTCGTATACCAACCTGAGCTAGTCGAAATTCGTGACAACCAATTCCTAGGCTACCTTTCTAGAGCTTCCTAGATTGTTAAAAATCGTGACATCCCTCCATAAACGGAGCCTAAACAGTTCGGTTATCCGGCTATTGGCAGAAGACTAATCTGGGGGGTTTGGAGTCACTATATATATAAGAGTTGTAAAAAAATAATTTTAGTATGTTTCCTTTAGGAAACTGTTTTCCAGTATAATGGAAAGATTTATCGAAACTACTTTACTATCTGTCTAGTTTGTCGTACTATTAAAAAAGTAGAACTCATACTGACTTCGTATTGTAACCATTGCTGCTAGCGACTGAGAAACGGAAGAGTTATTGCAAATAGCCCAAAAACGTTTGTGAAAGGCACAGTTTCCGGGGGGGGGACAAGCCTCAACTAATCAAGTGTTTCGACCAAAGGTTTAGGGAAGCAAAGGGGAACCTACCTAAAAGCCCAAGCGTCTTGATTGACTCTAATATAAGCTGATTGTCTTCTGGTAGTCTCTGTTCTCCACTATGTACTTGCTACTTTTCCTAATCTGCCCTAGTTATTAAATTTTTATTGTGTTTCCGGAGTAGAGGACACGCACCAATGCCCACTGTTAACATCCACACTGAAGATACCAATACCAAATTCACGGCTGATATGGTGCGAACCTATCTGCGCGAGATTGGTCGTGTACCACTGCTAACCCGTGAACAAGAGATTGTCTATGGGAAGCAGGTCCAGCAAATGATGACACTCGTAGACGCTAAAGAAGCTTTAGCCAAGAAATTACGCCGTGAACCGACCTTACAAGAATGGGCTGCTCATGTTCGCCAACCTGAGACTGAGTTAAAACAGATAGTGCAGCATGGTAAGCGGGCAAAGCAGAAGATGATCGAAG
>JAJPJF010000083.1 GCA_021324415.1 Nostocales cyanobacterium Centralia_MAG_434 | reverse complement strand
CTCCTTGTCCCCCTTGTCCTCCTTGTCCCCCTCTGCACCCCTTACCCTATTCCCTACACCCCACACCCCATTCACGATTCTCTCAATACATAACCAACGCCTCGTACAGTCTGAATCAAACGTTTTTGACCTTCGTCTTCGATTTTAAGGCGTAAGTAGCGAATGTAAACTTCAATAACATTCGATTCGCCCATGAAGTCGTAACCCCAGACATTTTCTAGAATTTGTTCACGGGTTAATACTTCACGGGGATGTTCCATTAAATACTTTAACAGTTCAAATTCTTTCATTGTTAAGTCAATGGCCCGCCCATTGTTAATAGCGCGGCGGGTTGATACGTCTAGGATGAGATCCCCAAAACGTAGCTGCTCTGTATTAGTAACTTCAGGTTTTAAATAGAGGCGAACCAGCTTTAAAAAGTCTTCAGATCGGTAAGGCTTAAGGATGTAATCATCAGCTCCAGCTTCGAGACAAGCTACGCGGTCATCAACCGTATCGCGTGCCATTAAAACCACTACAGGCGATCGCAAGCCGGCATTTCTGATGTTCTTGCATAACGAGAGTCCTGATTCTCCTGCTAGCATTCGGTCTATCACAATTAAAGCAGGTTGGCGATCGCGGCAGTGTTGCAAGCCGCTCATTCCATCATGAGCCATAACGGCATCATAGCCAGCTTCCTTCAAATCGAAAGCCAGCTGATTTGCTAAGCTCTCATCGCTTTCAATGACCAAAACACAGGGGTTGTGAGCAGGCGTCATATTAATTTAGTCATTAGTCATTAGGCATTAGGCATTCGTCATTCGTCATTGGTTACTTGCCATTGGTCATTGCTCATTGTTCATTGGTTACAAAGGACAAAAGACAAAGGACACAAAATAAGGAACCAATGACTAGGGTAATTCCACAGAAGTGGGTTTGGCGATATGTGGTAGACCCCAACCTAATTTTTCTCGTAGTATGCGGAAAAATTCTGGTGATTGCAAGCGAACAAACCTAGCGCTATATTGTGACTTTTCTACATGAACTTTATCCTCAGGTAGAACGTAGCACCCACCATTACCGTCTACTACCATGACTAAGCGAGGAGTATTCACTGGGAAGATATTTACTGGTTCATGATCAGGAAAAACCAATGCTCTTGAAGCCAGAGAATGAGGACAAATAGGTACCAGCTGCAACACAGGTACACCAGGGGTTATCACTGGACCACCAGCACTCAATGAATAAGCTGTCGAACCAGTTGGCGTAGAAATAATCACACCATCTGCAGCAATATCAACTAACGCATGGTGACCAACAGCAATTTCAAAATGACACATAGAGGTCAAGGGTTCTCGATGCAACACCATTTCATTAAGGCACAGAGCTTCCCAGATGAGTGAGTCTCCTCGGAATACTCTGATGGTGAGCATTGCCCGTTCTTCTACTTCATACTTACCTGCCAGCAATTGCTCTATTGCTTGAGGTATTTGGTTGAGATAAGCTTCCGTCAAGAACCCCATGTGCCCAGTGTTCACGGTTAACATTGGGATACCACAGGGAGCAACCAAACGAGAGGCTGCCAGAACGGTACCATCTCCCCCTAACACCACAGCAAACTTTGTTTCTGAATCAAACCCAGGAGGTGTCAAACCCTCAATAGGAGTATGACATACAGGACTTTCTGGGGTTGAATAGCCTAGCATTCCACCAACTCCAGTTGTGATGCAGACATCCCAACCAGCACTGGTGAACTTGTCTTTCAGCTCCATAGCGATTCGGCTCGCTATTGGCTTTACGTCATTATAAATAATGCCTACTTTCGGCACGCTCAAATATCCAACTTTAGACGATGCTCTGTCTTATGATAATCGTTACATATTTTTGACAATTTAGTCATTAGTTCTTTGTTATTTGTTTTTTACTGACTGTTAACTATTCACTCCGTTGTTTAAACGGAGATCTTTTTGGTTTCTGTTTTTTGTTTTTATTTTGCTCGTAGTCTAGCTGTTTAAGCTTTTTGATAATCCGGTCAAAATACTCTTGTAGGTAACTTTCTACAGTGGTAGTCTCATTTTTGTCTAGCCCAAAGACCTTGTAGACCTCATCCATAGGAGCATTTAGCGGTTTCCCAGTTGCCAGTACTTCTGTAAATGCTAGTCTGTCTGCTACATTCCATCCCCACTGAAAAAAACGCAGCACACGACGTACAGTACGCAGCAAATTGATTGGCATCCGAGTTATCCTAGCTTCTTTTCCCGACAAACGCTCACACAAGCTAATTATTTCTTCCGCACTCCAAGCACGAGTTCCAACTACAGGGAAAGTTTGCTTTTCCGTTTCTTGTAATGTCAAAGCACGAATAGCAAATTTGGCAATGTCTTGAGTGTCCATATAGGCAATGGGAGCAGATTCCCCAGTAACCCAAACTGGCTGTCCTTCTAATATGGGAATTCCATATTGACCAATTAGGCCTTGCATAAAGCCAGCTAACCGCAATGTCGTGTAATTTAAGCCGGACTCAGCTAAGAAGAGTTCTATACAATGCTTAATCTCCATTAGTGGAACTGCTGGATATTTTTCGGCATCCAGTATGGAGAAGAAGATAAAACGCTCTATTCCTGCAGCCTTTGCTGCTTGAATTAATGAGACTTTACCTTCCCAATCCACCTGTTTAATACTCAGTGAATCTGCGGGACGAGACGTCGCTGCATCAATAATTGTAGTCACGCCTTCAAGGGCTGGGACAAGTGTCTGGGGATAGCACAAGTCTCCCAGGACAAGCTCTGCACCCCATTCTTTTAGAAATGCAGCTTTTTTGGAACTCCGGACAAGACAGCGTACCTTATAGCCCTCATCGATGGCACGACGAGCCACTTGTCTTCCCAAGGTGCCAGTGGCACCAACGATTAATAGTGTCATGAGGGTTCTTAAAGAAAATTAAAGTTTTATGAATAAAATCTTATCAGAATCATCTAGACAAACAAAGTTAACAAAAATTTTAACAAACTTATTTAAATATAGGCGTAGGGAGTGGGGAGTTAGGAGTTAGGAGTTAGGAATGGGGCATGGGGTGCAAAGCTTGTCCTCCTTGTCCTCCTTGTCCACGCCAGTTGCTCCACTTGGGGAGACCCCAAGACCGCACTGGCTCCCCTTGTCCCCTGGTGACGGTGCCCCTAGTGCTCCTTGTTTTACTCTTTCTCTGCGCCTTGAACTTTTAGTAAAACTTCTCCCAAAGCCCAACCTACAAAGATTAAGCCGAAGGACAATAAAGCTGCGTTTAACATTTCACCGCTCATGAGTATCTTTTTCCTTTGCTAATTGTTGAATTAAGTTAAGTTTATCAGAGCTAGGAGGAGACCCATTGTATTAGAATTGTGTAAAGTATTGTGACTTCTCCACAAATGTCAACTTTATTACAGCATCGCCCACGTCTGTTGCTAACGCTAGGAGATCCAGCGGGAATTGGGCCAGAGGTGATTTTGAAAGCTTTGGTAGACCCACAAGTGAGCAAAAATTGTGATGTGACAGTAGTGGGTAGCCAAGATTTGCTGGTGACAGCTTACTCTAAACTAAGTGAAAATAAAAATTCCGAGCCTTTGGCAAATCCAACCAATTTATCAATTCTTAATGTTCAGCTAGAGGAGTACATCAAAAGTAATATTGATATAGGAATAGGGAATGCAGCAAGTGGTGCGGCAAGTTTTGCCTATATGGAAGCGGCGATCGCCCACACACTTAGAGGTGAGTTCGACGGGATTGTAACAGGTCCGATTTCAAAAGCTGCATGGAAAGCAGCTGGACATGATTATCCTGGTCAAACTGAACTGTTAGCAGAAAAGTCTAGTAGTAAGCGTGTGGGTATGCTTTTTGTGGCGCGATCGCCCCACACAGGTTGGACACTCCGCACTTTATTGGCAACTACACATATACCTTTGTGTCAAGTAGCAGAAGTATTAAAACCGCAACTACTGACTGAAAAATTGGAGTTGCTGGTGGAGTGTTTGGAGAAAGATTTTGGTTTGAAGCAAGCGAGAATCGCGATCGCTGGGTTGAATCCTCACAGTGGCGAACAGGGACAACTGGGACATGAAGAACAAGATTGGTTAATTCCTTGGATTCAGCAACAACGCCAAAATTATCCACACTTAGAGTTAGAAGGTCCAATTCCACCAGATACAATGTGGGTCAAGCCTGGTCAAGCTTGGTATGGAAATGGCAGAATTCAAAACCCGGCGGATGTTTATCTTGCACTTTACCACGATCAAGGCTTGATACCTGTCAAGCTGATGGCATTCGACCGAGCCGTAAATACTTCTATTGGTCTTCCTTTTGTTCGGACTTCACCTGATCATGGTACAGCATTTGATATAGCAGGTCAGGGAATTGCCGATGCTACGAGTATGAAAGCAGCGATAGAGTTGGCGGCTGAGTTGGTGTGTCAGAGGTTCAAAACTGTTAGACTAATAACATGATTAGCTTGAATAAATAGAAAGTCTCGGAAGAAAGCCTCGTAAATTTTTTTGACACGGAGAAATAGAATTTGTTAGGAACAACTTCGGCATCCAAGAAGCTTGCTCAGATGATCTATGGCTACTGGCAAAGTCAGTGCCTTTATACAGCAACAAACTTAGGTATACCTAACCTCTTACAGTCAGGACCAATGACTGTAGAAGCAATAGCAAAAGCAACCTCCACGAAAGTAGAAACTTTGTATGTTGTTCTACGTGCTCTAGCTCATTTAGGTGTGTTTGCAGAAAAACCCGGACGTGTATTTGCAGCAACAGAACTCTCAGAACAACTGATTACAGACTCAGAGCCTTCTCTTGGGCATTTCCTATTGCATATTACAGAACCCAGTATGTGGGATGCTTGGAGAGAGCTTGGAAATTCCTTGAAAACAGGGGAAGTGCCTTTTGA
The DNA here is from genome assembly GCA_021324415.1 of Nostocales cyanobacterium Centralia_MAG_434. Classification (GTDB taxonomy): domain Bacteria; phylum Cyanobacteriota; class Cyanobacteriia; order Cyanobacteriales; family Nostocaceae; genus JAJPJF01. The sequence continues at coordinate 8,061 of JAJPJF010000083.1, read as the reverse complement.
AAGAGCACATGGTAAGAGATTCTACGAATACTTCATGACAGAAAACCCCGATAGTCGAAATCTCTTCAACAATGCCATGAGCTTTTTAACGAATCAGGCAATTGATTCGTTATTTGAGGTTTATGACTTTAGTCAATTTAAAACAGTTATGGACGTTGGCGGCAATCAAGGTGCACTGATTGCCCATATTGTCAAAAAATTTGGTTGTAAAGGTATGTTGTTTGACCTACCTCATGAGGTTGAAACAGCGCCTACTTTCCTAGCAGCACAGGGACTTGGTAAAGACGAGGTACAAGTCATTGGTGGTAATGCCTTGAAGGAGATACCAAAAGGTGCAGATGCGATCATCATGAAGTATTTCCTCTCCGTCTTCAGTGTCGAAGATGCCATCAAGGTTCTAACTGGGTGTAGAGAGGCTCTCCCAAAACAAGGTAAAGTCATACTTCTACAAACCCTGGTTCCACCTCGTGGCGCGCCAGTAGAATACCCAGATGGAACTACCCCCGCTCTTGCCGCAGTTCAGATGATGGTGACCAATCCAGGAGGTTACTGGCGTACAGAACAAGAGTATAAGGATTTATTTGAAACCACTGGCTTTCAACTAGAAAAAGTCATTTATACAGGAACTAGCCTGACAGTGATGGAATTTCGGAAAAATGGAGAATAGGGAATAGGGCATGAGGCATGGGGCACGCCCTATGCCCCCATACACAACCTCAACCCTTCCGCTAAAACTTGTACATGAGGTTCCAAGATAAGTGTGTAGTGATTACCAGAAACATCAACAATTTTGATATCCTCCGCATCCATGATAGAGAATAACTCCACCCATACAAGGGTGGGATCAGGAGCCATGAGATGCTTTTCTCTAGCTCGGAACACAGTAACTTTTCCTGGATATGGCTGTTTCACATATGAATAAGTTGCTTTCAGCGTTCCAACTAATACATCAAGAAGGCGTCGGTTTTGTTGGCTTTGATTTGATGGTGGTAATATCTTGACTTCTACTGCTTTGTCAAGGATGTAGTTGATTTGCTCATCAGTACTCAAGTGCTTGATTTCGTCAGGGGTGACTAGATTATCCTGACCTAACATTCCGCCAAAATACCGTGACAGAACACCTACCAAATAAGGAGCATCAATTTTCTTATTTTTATCCAACAGAATTGGAACATAGGAATCTACTATTGCTAACAAAGAGACTTTATCTCCCTGTTTGTGTAATTGCTGCGCTATTTCATAGGCAACAACTCCCCCAAAGGACCAGCCACCGATAGAGTACGGACCTTGCGGCTGAAACTTTTTCATTGCTTGGATATACAAGCTTGCCATATCCTCGATTCGTGTTAAGGGTTCTTCTTCTCCATGAAACCCTTGGGCTTGTAATCCATAAAACGGTTGGTCTGTACTGAGATATTGCGCTAGTTTGAAGTAGCACATAACATGACCTCCCGCAGGGTGTACGCAAAAAAATGGTTGTTTGTCACCTTTTGGTTGGATGGGAATCAGAGGAGAGTTATCAAAAGTCTCTGAACTGGTATCCAGAAGCTTAGCAAAGTCCTCAATCGTGGGATTTGTAAGCACTGCTGATAAAGGTAATTCTTTACCGAACTGCTGCTCGATTGAAGCTATTAAGTGGATTGCTGAAAGAGAATTTCCACCAATTTCAAAAAAGTTGTCTTTAACACCTACTTGCTGAATGTTTAAAATCTTTGACCAAATTTTTGCTAGCTTCCATTCGGAATTGGTGCGCGGTGCGACGAATTCATGGTGTTGGCAAAAGTTAGAAGCTGTTGGCTTTGGCAATGCGCGGCGATTGACTTTTCCACTGGGAGTTAAAGGTAATGCTTCTAATCTCACAAAGGCTGTTGGCACCATGTAATCTGGTAACTTCTGTTTGAGAAAGTCACGCAGAGATTCAGGTGTTGGTTGTTCTTGTTGGGTCGTGATATACGCTACTATTTGTTTGTCCTCTGTATGAGCAGAACGAGTGATCACAACCGCTTCTCGCACTTGTGGGTGAGTAGATAGAGCGTTTTCTATTTCCCCAAGTTCAATCCGGAACCCTCGAATTTTTACTTGGTGATCAATCCGGCTAATGTATTCAATAGTGCCATCATCCAAGTAACGAGCCACATCTCCTGTTCTGTAAAGACGGTAACTGTCTGAGAAGGGATTACTAATAAATCTTTCAGCACTAAGCTCCGGACGGTTGAGGTAGCCGCGTGCCACTCCAACACCACCTATATACAATTCGCCAAGAACTCCCACTGGAACTGGTTGGAGATGAGAATCTAATATGTAAATTTGTGTATTGGCAATGGGACGACCAATGGGGACTAAAGCATGAGATAACTTCGTAGTGTCTACTCTACAGACAGTTGACCAAATAGTCGTTTCAGTCGGTCCGTAAAGATTCCATACAGCGGAACCTTTTTTTAATAATTGCTGTGCTAAGTCGCTGGTTAAGCCTTCGCCACCACAGAGAATTTTTAATTGAGGAGAACCACTCCATCCAGCCGCCAGCAACATCCGCCAACTGGCTGGAGTAGCTTGCATCATTGTAGCGCCGACGGTATCAATGAATTCTTTGAGTAACTTGCCATCTATCGCTAGTTCTCGGGTAGTTAACACCACCTGAGCACCCGTAATCAGAGGCAGATATAGCTCTAGAGCAGCAATATCAAATGATACTGTAGTCACTGCTAAAAGTACATCTGACTCTGTAATTCCAGGTTCACGCTGCATGGATTGTAAGAAATTGACTACAGCGTTGTGAGGAATTGCGACGCCTTTTGGCTTACCAGTTGAGCCGGAGGTGTAAATAACATAAGCCAGATTGTTGGGAGTAGCACCTAGTGCAGGATTGTCTTGGCTTTGGGTAGCTATGTTTGGCTGATCTCTACGTAAATCGACGACTTTCCTTTGTTCATCATTAGCAAATAGCTTTTGATTATCAGTCAACAACACTGGTACCTGAGAATCAGATAAGATCAATTCCAAGCGTTCTAGTGGATATCCTGGATCTAAAGGTAGGTAAGCTGCACCAGCTTTCAGGATACCCAAAAGTCCCACCAGCATTTCTAAAGAACGCTCAATGCAAATACCCACCAATACCTCTGGTTGAACTCCCAGTGTTTGTAAGTAGTGCGCTAGTTGATTTGCACGCTGATTCAGTTCACGATAGGTCAGATGTTCTCCTCTAAAAGAGACTGCGATCGCATCTGGTGTTCGCTCTACCTGTGCTTCGATTAATTGGTGAAGACATCTCGTAACATCATAATCAGTCTGAGTAGCATTCCACTCAACCAGTATTTTCTCCCGTTCCCTCTCACTTAGGAATGGTAACTGAGCTACTGATTGTTCTGAATTAGATACAATACTTTCCAGTAAATTCTCGAAATGTCTGCTTATCTGAGTAACTGTCGTTTCATCTAACAGATTACTATTATATTTAAAGCTACTCTGCAATAATTCAGAAAGTTGGATGACTTCCAAACTCAAATCAAATTCAAGTTCGAGTTGGCCATAGTTGATTAGCTGTTTAGTGACTGCTGGCTCAAATAACTTTGATATATTTTCCTGTTGATGTTCAGTTTGAAAAGTAAATGAAGCTTGACAAATAGGTGAATGGCTTGAGTTAGAATTAGGCTGTAATTCTTTCACCAATAAAGCAAATGGATAATCTTGATAATTTCTGATTTCTAAGATAGTATGATTAACTTGATACAAAAACTTTTTAAATGAAATATTGTCTGTAATGAAATTCCTGGATACTACTACATTAACAAAATTGCTAATTTGCTGATTTAATACCAAACCAACAAGAATATCTTTTTCGTTTGTATAGCGATACAGTAGAACTTTAAATGCTGCCAAAAGGAGAGTGTCAAGGCTGACATTTTCACTTTCTGCAAGCTTTTTCAGTAATCCAGTTAACCTCTTATTAATTACAAAGTTATAGGAAGAGCAATTGTAATTTTTTATAGAACCTCGAGGTAAGCTAGTGGGCAAATTAAGTAAAGGCAATTCTCCAGATAAGCAGTTTAACCAATAGTTTTTCAGTTCCAAGATGGAAGAGGAGGATATCAAATCTAATGACTTGCGCATAAGTAGATTGAGGAGAATAAACGATTACTAGTTAAGGTTGGACATGGAGGAGCCATTGCAGTCTTGGGGGAACCCCATGCCCTATTCCCTATTTCAACGAATGAATTTAATTTTGTTCAACTACTTAACTTGTTAATAAAGCAGGTTTCATATCGTGAATGCTACACATATTTCCGAATGCAGTGAGTATTTTTCGCTTAAGTGTAGTGTTGAGTCTACTATGGGCAACCTGTAGGTTATCTATGACGAGAATATCACCTTGCTTCCACTGAAAGATCGCTGCATTGTTCCATTCAGCTTTTCCTAATTCTTTCGCTTCTGCTTCCGTCATAGTCGCGTATTGATTGTCCCCATTCACAAAATATGTGTTGAGGGTACTAGTTCGTTTTTGAGAACCATCGACCACAGTTGCTGCTGTTGTTGATCCTTGCTGAAAGCCTTTGTACAATTTTGCTGGTAGCCAGTTGTAGTAGAACTTTTGCCCCAATGAATACCGTTGCCCAAGCTTCTGATACCATTCTCTACTTACTAAACAATCAACAATGCTAAGACAAAAGCAGAGTCTATTTGTTCTTGGGTGACTGAATAAGGGAATATAAGAACACTCAAAAGAAACAGAGCCATCTTTTTCCCATTGAAAATCAAATCCTTGCTCTTGGAGAAGTTGGCTAATTTCCTGTTGCGAAAGACCCTCGAAAACAGTCTCCAATAGATGGTTGGGGACATATCGCACAAATCGCTGAGGAAATGTACTAATTTTATGCTGTAAGCTGGGGGATAGGCTATAAAATAGCTTTTCCGTATTAATAATGGGAGTCTCACCATAAAGGTCTGGCTGAACTTGACAAAAGAAAGCCAGTACACCTGGTCGCACAGGGACCATATTGAGTTCATTGTGAGGAGCAATAATCTTATCTGGTGGAGCTTCAGAAGAGGTGAAGACTTTATCGGTTATTCGTACACGATGAGCGCTACCGAAGTGGTAAAAGGACTCTAGTTGAACATTCAGTAATTCGAGAACTTTTTGAAATTGCTTTGCATCCTCAATTTCAAATCCCCGAAACAAAATAGCTCCGTATGTATCTAGCTGTTGATTGAACCAGTCATAGCTTTCGCTAAGTAGTGCTTTGAGAACTGCAAAAGATTGTTCCTTGACTGGCTCTATGACTAGAGGTAATTCTGTTTCAGACATCAAAAAGGTTTTCTCATTATTCTGCAAAAACCGTAATCTCATATCTGAAGAAATAGAATTTGGAAGATTTTGCATCGCATTCATAAGAGTAAAAATATTGAGCCTCTTAGCAATTGACTAATAACTTTAAGAGTCTTCACCAATTCTTTCTAAGCTGATTTAACCTCTGTACTGATAGCAGTATCGATAGCTGTATTGATAGCAGATTGGCTAGATGAAGTTACATATACGCCTAACCCAATTATCGCAAAACTTATCAAGGTAGCTATGTTCGGCTTTTCCGAAAAGATAAACCAAGCTTCCTGAGTGCTCAACACGGGAACAAACAGATCACACAAAGAGACAAATCCTGAAGATAATCGGTTGAGGCAATAAGCATAAAGTCCTAGCCCTAGTATTTGGCATAACAAGGATAAGGAAATTACGGTCAACCACCCACCCAATGAACAGGGGAAAACCTTATCTTCAGTTAGTAGAACAATAGGCAAAAGCAAAAGAGTGCCGATCGCAGAACACCAAGTCATGATCACTACCGGACTCAATTGAGTTCGTAGTTCTTCAACAATAAGTGGGTATAAACCAAGAAAACTGGCTGAGAGTAAAGCTAATATATCTCCTTGGAATTGGTCAGTGGTGGATGAAAAATCATGGTATGCAAGGAGGCAAGCTCCGGCGATCGCTACAACCATACCAAGAAGAAATCTACTATCAAACCGCTTCCCCCACACCAGCCACCCTGTTAAGACGGTGAACAGGGGGGCTAAATTGTGCATGAGCGTAGAGTTGGCGACGCTGGTCTGATTTAGTGACCAGGCCCAGAGAATAAGAGTTGCAAACATAACAAACCCAACTCCCAGCAAGAGTAAGATTACCCGGCTGGTGTAGATTTCGGATTTTTTAGGTTCGCTATGAGACAGTTGCCGACGAGTTGTTGTGATTCCATTCCACAGCATCAAGGCGACAGTAGAGATCCAAAAACGGTTAAATATTGTCGCATTTGGGCCTAGTTCACCTTCGCTCACGCGGATGAGAATTGGTGAAAAAGATAGTGCCATTAGGCTAGCTACCAATGCAATAAATGCGACTGTAGTTGGTGTCGCAAACAAGTGTTCTTGTGGGAGTTTCAGTTTAGCCTTGAGCATTAATATTTTCCAATACTGTTACTAGGTCTATATGTCTTTATGACTACTTTGTTGCCTGTTTAGGGTTAAGAATACAATTGTACTATTTACAACAGCATTGTTGATCTGTAGCGCATTAAAATTGCAATATTAAGCGCATCAGCTTTTGACTAAAGCAACACCCGAGAATGATGTACTAATACATCAATAATAGAGAATAAGTATATACCATCAGCCTACTTAGTCACCACCTACTTCTACCAGTTTGCCAATGTTAAAATCTATCCTGACCCAGCCTTTAAGTCTTTGCAGATTGTTCAGTAAAAGCAAGGGAATTTGCCAGTGGTGAACAGCTAGAAATGGCAGAGGATCACTGACACTAAAAATTGCATCCTTGCCTCTCAAAATACTGTTGATCCATTTTTTTAGTTGCTCATATGAGCGAATATTCGTTAGTCGCCAAATCTCGTGATACAACCAATAAGTGGGCTTACTATCAGCCAAAGGCTGCACAGGGTAGTCCGTATCTGGAGCATCACTCATATACGCATCCGCTAGTTTTGGATGGTTATAGAACATGGTAATGGCTGAATGTGTGCGTGGGTTACACTCAATTGCGTAAACTGTTCCATCTTCCGCCTCAATGAAGTCAAAAGAAATTTGTCCAGTGAGCTTGAGTTGTTGAACAAAATGATTCACCCATTGAAAAATTCTTGGGTTGTCTACATTTTCATAATTAACTTGAAAGGCAGATGATTCGCAGCAACAATACACCCTTAAGAAACCATTTCTCACTGTGCTGTGTGTACAATATTCTTTTCCAGGAATAAATTCCTGCATCAGCCAAGGGTTGTCTTGACTAATTGGCAAACTCCGAACGTGAGCTGCCATCTTTTCGCGAGAGTCCATCGGTAGCTTGGTCATGTCCAAGCGATGAACTGAATCATAAGCAATACTTTTAAGAATGTACTTGCGCTTCTCGTTAGTAAAGTCGAAGTTGAGAACTTGTTCAGGGTCAGTAATTAGGAAAGTCTTCGGGACAGATAAACCCAAAGACAGTGCCTTTTGGCTAAAGGTAAACTTGTCATCCAACATCTTTGTCACTTCAGCATCAAAGTGAAACACCTCACAATAGGCTGATAATGCTGGCTTTGCTAAGGAGTCATAATAGCTGGCGACAGGACTACATACAGGAATATAAACGTCGATGTTTTCTTTTTTGGCGATAGAAACTAAGGCTTGAGTATAGCCTTCTGGGTCTTTTTGTGGTGCAGGAACAGTGTAGAAGCGATCAACAGCATTGGAAAATCTATGACCAGTGAGCCAGTATTTATGAGTTTCCACTAAAACAACCCGGTGTCCAGCTGCATGAAATGAACGCGCCAGTTGCAGCGCCTTCGTCATCTTACCGCCAGTGACCATGATATTTTTTCGATGGTTGGCAACGACTTGCTTGTGGAATGGACGAGTCAAAAAATTCCCAAGCAGTGCTGCTAAGACAAAGATGCAGTTAATCGGAAACGCTATTGCTAATAATAGTAGCGTAGCAATATCTTGAAGGATAGCAAAAATAGGGGTTCTCAGGTTTTGTGATTGTTCCATAAACTTTGAAGGGGACTGGGGGGACAAGGAGGATGG
>JAJPJF010000040.1 GCA_021324415.1 Nostocales cyanobacterium Centralia_MAG_434 | reverse complement strand
TATTGATTCAACGCCAACAGTTAATGATGCGATACCAACAGTTATTGATTCAACGCCAACAGTTAATGATGCGATACCAACAGTTATTGATTCAACGCCAACAGTTATTGATTCGACGCCAACAGTTATTGATTCGACGCCAACAGTTATTGAGCAATTTGAAGATGTGGAAGGCAATGCCGAGTTATTAAGTGATCCAGATATGGACGTCGAGACTCTTCAAGCCCTAACCGGAGCGTGGTCACCCGAATTTAAAAAAGTGGTTTGGGACAGGTTGACATTAGGGACTCAGCAGCGACTCAAAAAATTAAAATTGCAGTCAGGTTAGTTGACAAGGTTTACATCTTTTGCAGTCTAAAATTAGATTTTTTGTCAAAGAGTTGTCACTTTTTGTAAACTTTGGCGTCTGTGGAGAAAAAAAATCTTAGCTATTGACTACCTAGCTCAGGGGCGATCGCAAACTGAGGTAGGCAAGCTTGTGGATCTAAGGGGAGTTGGGGGAGAGTTCCTGTGGTCACAAAGACGTCTAATATACGCTTTTAGCGAGAAAAGTACGGAGAATGGGGCTATTGCAGTCTTGTCGAGAATTTAGTAAAGAATTGCATCAGAAAGGATCTAGAGGGGGGTAGTTATGTCAGAGAATTCTAGGAGACAAAAGTAGCCTTTTGTCTGTTTGATTTACGCGGTAAATATGACACCAGTAGTAGCAGTTAAGCGGAGGGGAAAGCAACTTAATAAGTTAGCCCCGGTAAATGCCCAGCAGCGATTAATTCAACTGTGGCTGCATGACAAGCCTCAAAGTACACAAAAGTGTTACAGGAGGTATGCTGCGTCCTTTACTGCGTTTTTAGGGGGAGTGTCGAAGGTGATCCTAGACACAACGGTGGAAGATTTGGTGGAGTTTTCCGAGTATCTATATAATAGAAAGCTTGCTGCACCCACAATTAATACCTATATGGCAGCGATCAAAAGCTTACTTTCGTTTGCTTACAAGACTGGTTACATCAAGCAAAATCCCGGTGCTGCTATTAAGTTAAAAAAAGTTGACCAACGGTTACATGAAAAGGTGTTGACCGAAACTGATATCGCTTTGATGATCCGTTTAACTGAACGCGCTGAGTATCGTTATAAATCTCAACAAATTAGAGATGTGTTGATATTAAAGTTGTTGTATGTGGCTGGGTTGCGGGTGTCGGAGTTGGTAGGACTAAGGTGGAGAGATTTTACGCCACGTGAGCGGACAGGACAAATTACTGTGGTGGGGAAGGGGGACAAGTCCCGTCATGTTCTGCTGCCAGAATATCTTTGGCAAGAATTAATCAACTATAGGGGGGAGGCTCTCAAGGATGCTTATGTCTTCCCTAGTCGTAAAGGTAAAGGGATGATGCCGCTGCAACGTCAAAATGTTGACCCAATAATCAAGGATGCAGCAGAACGGGCGGGACTAACAGAAAAAGTTAGCTGCCACTGGCTCAGGCATAGCCATGCCACCCATAACGCTGAAAGAGGAACACCCGTTCCTTTGATTCAGCAAACAATGGGACACGCTGATCTAGCGACAACATCAGCTTACATCCACATTCGACCAGGGGACAGCAGCGCTTTACACTTACCTAAAGTTTGATTCACTTGTGAACAATGGCACAGCCTTAAACTACTTCGGCATCTCGCAATGATGAAAATGCCTCTGTCTCTTTATTTACTAGAACCATTACTGTGCAAGGCTTAATTCCTGATTAACAGTTGAAAATCAGCGAACCGACAGAGACTAAACGAAGAAAGATAATTAATTTTCAGTTAGTATGGCTTCTATCTCCATCAATAGCTTTTCTAAGCGCTTCTGTTTTTTGGGATCATCCCAAGCTTTTGCTTTTTGAAAACGATGGGTTATCTGTTGCATCCGCTGCTTTAACGATTGGTTTTCTTTTGGTTGAGGGCGAGCAGCTTTGATGCGCTCCCGAATTTGAGCAAGAGATAAGTTGTGAGTGATTGCGTCTTCCAGTAATGCTTTCCTCTGTTGCTCATCTTTTAGGCGAGCGAGTGCTTGAGCTTTGGTATAAGCAATTGTGCCACTTTGCAGGGCTTCCAAAATCTCAGTCGGTAAATTGAGTAGTGTTAGTCTAGTTGTAACAAAAGACTCCCAAGAAATAAATGCAAGCTCATCAAATACAGCTTGAATTTGCTTAGCTTCAGAACTAATCAAAACGTTTTGATTAATATTGCCAACTACTTCATTGCGCATTCGGTAAAGAAGGGAAGAAACCTCTGCTACACTGATTTTGAGTTTAAGACTTAATAGCTGAAGAATTCCTTGTGTTTCTTCTACAGGATTGAGATCCTCACGCTGTAGGTTCTCAATCAGTGCTAGCTCAACGGCTTCGTCATCAGTTAATTCTCTGACAGTTACAGGAACTTCTCTAAGACCAGCTTCTTTTGCAGCCTTATAACGTCGTTCTCCTGCGACTAATTCGTACATCCCAAGCTTTTCCTTCGGGCGAACTAGTAACGGTTCTAAGATTCCATGTGTGCTAATTGACGCTTTCAATTGTTGAAGCTTTTGAGGATCAAAATAGCGGCGAGGTTGGTTTGAGGCAAGAGTGATGGAGTCAATAGATACTTCTCGAACATTGGATAATTCAGCGTCAAATTTCCAATCGTCTTTCAAGCTATTACGCCTTGTCATAACTCAAAGCCTCCTCAAAAAGCTGCTGATAATCTCTTGCAGCTTGAAATGCTGCATCACCAGACATATTAAAAACAGTAGTAGACTGCCCTGGTGCATCAGCAATAACTTGCCGCTGATAAATCACCTGCTTTAATAAGGTTAGCCCTTGCGTTTGGGTTAAAGCCTCTTGAGCTTCCCTCAATAACACAGTTCCCTTAGAAGCACGACTTAAAAACATCACTGCTAGCGGTGGCCCTTTGCGGATTTTCTGAGCTTGGTTGACCAAACGAACAATATCTTTAGTTGCCAGGAGATCGAGATTTGATGGCTGCACAGGTACTAAAGCTAGATCAACACTCAGCAATACGGCTTTAGCAGTCTCGCCAAGTACAGCAGGAGAATCGACAATCACAGAATCGTATTGTCCAGCGTACAGCGTGATTTGGTCAAACAGATCATCTGGGTCATTGATAACTATCGAAGGCAAGTTAAGTTTTGCTAGCCACTGACTAGAACTTGTTTGTCCATCCGAGTCAATAACTATCACATTATGCTTTCTGTGTGCTAACCAGTAGGCAAGATGGACTGCTGTCGTTGATTTCCCACATCCACCCTTTCTGTTTAAAATTCCAATAAGCATTGATTAAGCCTGATAATTTCTGAGCCTTTCAAGATGACGGTTGTTGCCCCTACAGTTTACTTAAAACCTTAAAGAATATGGAGGTGTCCATATTGCCTTCAGTTACAAAAAGTAAAATAAACAATAAACCGCCTGAGGTTATCTGTGCTTGCAGTTGGGTAAATCTTGTAGCCGTGAGGTTAGGATGTGGGGATGGGATGTGCGATCGCGACTCTATTAGTCAGCTTCAGAATCTTTCAATAGTTCTCTTAATCTTTTAATATTTTCACGATTGACACTTAACAAAGTAGGCTCTTGTGCGCTATTTTCCAACAACTCTCTCAAATCATCTTCAGCGTTTTTTTTGGCAATGGTTATAGCAGCAAATAAGTATTTGAGAAATTCTGCATTTTTGAAATTACGTTGTAAATTGAGAGCAGGAGAGAAATTTTTACAACCTTTGTCGATTAATTCAACAATTCTATTTCTGATAAGTCCTAAATCACCTTTTATATTGGGTGCTAGTGCAAGCAACTCAAATCCAATACCTGTGGGATGATGTTTAGCATATGAAAAATAGTTAACGCCTTCTTTTTTCTGGATACCGTATGGAGCAATATCTTCAAAAGATAACTGGTCCCAAAAGATTTTTTGATTTAAACCTAATTCTTTTGAAAGTTCTGATAATGTGGTTTCATTTGTTTCAAAGTTTCTCAATTGAGTTTCAGTCTGGAATAAGAATTGAGAGCGTGTGATTAACTTCATCATTTTATATATCGTAGTATCAAAACCCATTGGATGAGCTATTTCTTCACTACCAGACTCTAAAAGACTGATAGCGATTTTATTACCATCACCAAATTTAATAAGTTTTGATTCTGAATAAATTAACGGATTTGTGTAATTTTCACCAATTGATTTTGTATACCATTGGATTAATTCTTGATCACCACCTTGAAAGCTTCGTGCTTTGACAAACGGTTCATTCTCAGCAATATTATATTCATCACCTTCAACTAAAATTGAACCGCTATCAACGCCTTTACAGTAATTACCAGCGTTATTGTTATAAAACTTGGTAAATAAAGGTGTTTCTATAGCGTAACCATTTTGAATTAGATAATTGTCCCAATTGATTCCTAATTCGCTTTTCAATTCTTCAATTTTAGCTAACTCTGTTTCAAAGAAAGCTTTTCCTTTATCAGTTAGAAATTTTTCAGTTTTCAACTCATAATCAAACTGAATTAAGTTGTAATCTGCATTGGCATCTACACCATAAAAGTTGGCAAAATGTTGCATGAGATGGTCATGACACCATGCTAGAAAATTAAATGTAGATGTGACTTCAATTCCTGATTTAATTGAAGTGTCAAAATGTTCTAAGTATCTATTGTTTTTTGCCAATATATCATGAAATGTTTGATTTAACGGTATATGGTCCCACGAAAAGCTAGTACCATCTGTGATAGGTCCAAATCCATTAAGAGCGTTAGTCATTAACCAAGTGCCAGCTCTAGCACCAGCTGTAATTTGATTTGATGCCATTAGATTATTAGTAGATAGGTACAGACAAGCTAAGACACCATACCCACTATTTTGAAAAAGTTTAAATACTTCTTGAATAGGATTTTTTGATTTTTTAAATTCGTTACGCTTTTCCTTTAACTCTATCCAATATTTATTAATAGAAAAAGCTAAACAAGCATTATTTTTATAACGTTGTGTGTCAATAGTTTTGGCACCATTTTTAATATCAAATTTTTCTATTCTGTCGTATTCTGGTAGCGAGTTTGCTATTTTTTCGTAATCACTAATGGTTTCAGCTATTAATTCACCAGGAAAGAAACATACTACATCACATTTAAGATTAAGATATTCTTCATACCAATTGCTAGGCAGTTTTTTTAATGCTTCTATAGTACTTTTTGTGATTAATCCAAATTTGATTTCTTTGGTTAAAATAGTGCTTTGAGCTTGACGTTTACTAGTTTTATAAGCATTAAAATTTTCTATGGACTTGCGATTGTTATTGATTTCGTGTAATGATTGCTGTTTGATATTTTTTGATTCAAATTTTAAATCACTCATTACCAATGTATTAATAGCTTTATCAAGTCTCCCTGTAACTCGTATAAACCAACCATCATGGGGAGCATTTTGATTTTCTATTAACTCTAATGCTTCTTTTAAAGTGATTTTATATTTATCGTACTTACAAGTTAAAGTTATAGGTTCTCCTAGGTAGATATTCATTTTACTCATGTAACTCGCGTAGCATGACTTTAAATCACAGTCAGAAAATCTACCTTTGAAAAATTTGACTTTAGCCATACGGCTATATAACAATCCGCCAACTGTTAAAAATGGTTGACATCCAAAATCATTTAATGGTGACCCTTCAAGATTGTCTAAACTACTTAAATTGAGAATTGACTTGATGATTTTTTCTGATTTTTTATCAGATACACCAAATTCATTTTTTATGCATTCAACAATAAATTTAGAAACATTACTTCCAGTAGTGTCACTTATTTCAAGTGGTTCAAAGCCAAATGATTTAAGGATCACATTATAAAATTCTTGTTGCTTAAGATTTAAATCCCAGGTGGCAAAAATGTCTGTACCGTGATATCTAAGTGCTTTATTAGGTAATTTTGTAAGGAAGTGAGAGAAGTTGGCCATCACTTCGTTTAAATTTTCAACCCCAAGTGCTTTTGCTATTGTCCAAGTTTTCACATTGATTTTTTGAGTAGCTACTTCAAAAATAGTTGTTTGAGCCTCTAGTCCTTTAGCTCTAGGAGGGAACCTGTACATGGTTTCTCGTAAATTGTAACGAAACTCGTACAACATTCCATCAACTAGATTGTATTCGATTATAGGGGTTTCGCGTCCGTGGGAATTTCGGATTTTTAGTGAGCGCTGTTGTACTAAATTTGCATTTAATATTAAGTGTTGATAATTTTTGCCCCAGATTTTAAATAAATCAGCAAATGCATAGAAGAATAGAAATGGTATCTGAATTTTTGGTGGCTTGATTACAACTGTATAGGTATCAGTATTTTTATCTTTTTCTAGGCTCAAACATTCAGGCCCAACATTTAATTCTGCTAAGTGACGGTCAAAGTGTCGTTCAGCAACAATTTGTTTAAAAGCTTTACCAACTTTTCGACTCGACGTAGTACAATCTACCAATTCTTCAAAAGTTTGTTGTATGCTGCCTATAATCTTAATTAAAGTGTCTTCATTTGTTGAGTCAATTTTGTATCCAAAAGCTTTAAGTGTATTTTTTACAGGATGAAAATCAGCAGTTAACTCATCATAAGTAAAAACTACTAGGTACTGTGGGATTAAATCTGGTAAATAAATACCTATACAATCTACTAGTAATTTATTTAAATAACTTGTAAACTCTGTATCAGAAACAAGATATGTTGACTTAAATACTGGTAATTTATCTATAGGATTTTTCTCATAAATATTTAAAATCCTATCTATAAAATAAATCATTGCTCTCATCCCACACTAAATAGGGGAGTGATAACACTCCCCATCAAATATTTAATCCTTGAGTTTTATTGGTTTGATGCTTGTCAGTTTGGGTATTTTTAAACCCTTTTGTTTTTTGGACGTTTCTAATTCAAATTGAACTTTCAAGCCTTCAGCACTATCTATATTAAAATTACTTAGAGTGTCGAGAGCGGTTAATTCTTCATAGGTGATTAATTCTAACTGAAGCATTAAACGAGTTAAACTATTGTAATCAACTACTCCGTTAGGCTTTTTGTATTTTTCATTGTTCAAAGTTTGTCTTGTCCATATGCGGTAAGTTACGCATTTTTGAGTCCCTGCAGCTTCAATTTGAAATTCAAACTGTGGATCAAATCGACGAACTTTTTTGCCTAGATTTTTCAGATCTAGATAATCTTCTTTAGAAATTTGATGTCCTTTAGAATCTTCAAATCTTTCGGGAATTTCTAAAACTTGAATGATAGTTCCCTCAATTAATCCACTGTCAGTGGTTTTTACTTTATTGGCAATTTTGGCTTTGAGAATCATGATTTTTCCTTTGCTTAGCTTTTTACGCTGACGTTATTTTTGCAGTCGCCGTCTGCTATTGCTTTGTGTTTTTTTGGTTCATGGTTTTTATGTAATCCTTTGTTATTTCACAGGATTTACATATTTGTCACTTAGCAAAGGTAGATGCACATTTAACAATTCTGATTTTTCCTGAGGAATTGGAAAAATCAAAATTTTACTAGCAGTAATGTATTATTGCAATCAAAATTTGTTCTGTCTGCTGACAGAATTCTTATGGGAGAAAGTAGTGATATCTAACAATACTACTTGAATTTAGCAGCGCAACTCCGTGCTACTGTCAAAGTTTGCTTTGCCATAGAAATCAAAAAATTAATTCTATTCTATTAGTAGCAAAAAATTTCTGAAAAGGGTAGTGTTTTAATTTTTATTCTCAACTTTGTTTGAATGCTTGATAGGGAACTAGTTTTTATCGCTGGAATTATATTTAGATTAGACTTATGGCTAAAATTTTCTTAGACTTATGGCTAGTATTACAACCAAAAAACTTGAATTAGTTAGTGAAAGTTTAGTATTTTGATCTCCTTTGGATTAAAGTTTTCAGGGTAACGGGTTGTATGTACTGTTTGTTGTGGGGATATAGTTCCGAGTAAGTACGGTTATTTTTAAAGGTGGCTACTAGCTGAATTTGCACTAACTCTATCGCTTCCCAACAGCTACCTATTGGGCTAGCAGACAACTACCTATCGGGAATTTCCAAAATAGCTTGATCAAGCAAAAAAAGCTGCTCTGTTGCCCGATAAGTAGTTAGGTTAAACCTGCGTCTGAGGCCGACTGCTACCTGTGAGGAAATGTACTATACGATACTTATTGGGAAAGAAACATCCCTTAATTTTCGTATGAATTAGGGAGATTCAAAATTGAAGAAGACTGTCGAGTATCACGAAAGATGAGCGCTTGCGTTAGGGCGATCGCAAAGGGCGCATTTTTGCACTGCGCTTGCGCGATCGCTGTTAGTGTTAGAATCATAGGTGAAGTTTGATTCAGTCAATGCGAACTGAATCCTGCTAGGCACAAGCCAAGACATATCATACTGTGCCAGCGAACTAATGTGAGTGCTATTAGACCAACTTTTAAACGGTCTGTTTGGGTAAGACCAGTGTCCATGGAAAGCAGCATTAGTTGCCGAAACGCTATAACCTTTGCCACTGCCAAAAACGAGTTTTCAGGCGGTGTTTTGTCCTATCTAAGCACTTTTTTTAGAGCATTGTTTCTGAAAAATATGAACTTTGGCCAGGGATTTTCGGCTAGGTAAATAACTCAAACTCTTGCTATGTAAGGCTGGCCAGGCTGTCCAAGGCGGTTTTTTTGATTTTTTAGACCCTGGACAGCCTGAAATCCTTGCTGTGTAAAGCTGGCCAGGCTGTCCATTTGTCCAACCTATAGATCTGCTATAAAAAAAGAACAATGGAGAAGTGTCTTTCCAGACGCCAAAAATTTTTCTTTTTTTAGATTGACTATCTAGGGGTGGCCAGGGTGGACAAGGTGGCCAGTTGCTCTAGGAGAAGGTTTGGGGCTGTCCACCCTTCCAAAATGGGCAATGGGTAGGGTGGACAGCCTGGCCAGTTGCTCTAGGAGAAGGTTTGGGGCTGTCCACCCTTCCAAAATGAGTAATGAGTAGGGTGGCCAGCCTTTGTAGACAATAGCTTGGGTCGAGATGTTGTCGATATTGACAACTGTGAGTACAGACAACAGCACAGACAGTGGTACAGATGCAGTGGATATGAGAGTAAAGACATGGATGTAGATTGGAATATGGGATTCAGCAAGATGATTGCGTGCAGCGCAGTGCTCTAACAGGCGATCGCCTATTAGGTCACTCTTCTATGCGGCCTCGAAAAGCAATTGCAGCTGCATGGATTTCCAAAACACATAGACTTTCTTGTACTACAAAAATCATGTGTCATCTACAGCGCATACACAATAAAGATTACAACGTACTACATTTCAAAAAATAAGATTTTTCATTTTGTGTCATCTCCAAAAGTGACACATTTTGACTATATTAGCGGGGGTTATGTCGCAAACGCTCTTAGGGAGATCCAAAAAAAATAAATGAAAGCGCCTGATTACAACTCTTAACCTACAGATCAACAAACTCTTGCTGGACATTTACTTGTAAGTGCCTTAGAGCTTCTGAAGGTAAAGGCGATTGCCTCTGGCACTGGCCCCTTGGGCCAATCAGCTTTGCTGGTGCCCCTTGGGCAATCGCGAGTACGTACCTTGTGAGCAATAGCACTCTGGCACAGCGCTCTTTGAGCAATCGTAGCCCTGGGCTTGAGCAAGGGTCGCATGATTGTGCAGTTCTGTTTGCACAATTGCTGTTCGGGGTTGCACTCGTGCGCTGTTGAGTATCAGAGTTTTGCTGAGCAGTTTGCGCGGAGGCATGAAATACTCTGGGCAAAGCAAAATCTTCACCCAGCATGAGCCGCATTTTTCCGGGATGGGCATTTTCATGAGTGATGTTCAGGCATAGGTAACTGCCACAAGGGACAGGTGTACCAACCATAGTGATGTGGATCACTAGCCCAATTCTTGTTACAGACTGGAATGATCTGTTTATTGCGCTCAAGCATAACTCGATTAGATTCGCCCAATTTCCAGGCAAAGAAAAAGCCTAATGAGCCAGCGATAAACATAAGTACTCCAACAATAATCATCAAGTTTTGGTGCTTAAAGATAGCGCTAAGAGCCACCCCAATTCCTCGCCAACCAGACTGAGAAATACTGGCATCAATCATGGCAGCAGATTGAAGTTCCTTGGTGAGGTTATCGGAAGAAATGCGAGCGTGGCCGATTTGTTCCAGGTAGGGGGCAAGTACTAATTCCAAAGAATTTTGGAGATAAATAGGATGACTATGAAGGTTGCTATCTGTTTGTAACAGTTGAGCTTTTAACTGTGACATATCAATGCGGGTGAGAGCAGTTTCGACTACCCAAGGAAAAATTTTATCCGTTGGTGGAATTCTTGTTTGTTGGAGAAGGAGGAAGAGTTTTTGCTTTGTTACCATCTCTAGAGAGGGATAGTGTTCGTTCAGAAAATGCCAAATCGGCGAGTCCTTCGGCTCGATCCAGTTGTTCATAAAAATCTTCAAGATAAGTTTGAATTTCTTGTTGACCCAAAATGCCAAAATCAGGATAATCGCGTGCTTCACCCCAACTGAGAAGTTTGCGCTCAGGGTTATGGCCATCAATAACCTTCTTCATCTCCAGGTCGAACAAGCGGAGCTTAATGACAGGCACGCGATATTGTTCAAGTAACGCTTGAAAACCGGGAGATTCAAAAAACTGCAGGTCGGTGGTGTTGCGACCCAAATTAGCAACAAAGATGAGCGGCATGTATTGGCCGAACATTTCGGCCGTGGGCTTAAACAAGTTCAAAGAATCGATTTCCAGGTTACTAACAAATAGATAACGCATCTGAATGCCGAGGCTCCAAGCGGTTTTTGTCACATTTTTAGTGACCAGCCAGGTGAGCAAAGCTTCGTTAGAGCCGGCTCGACAGTTGACGACAACAGGACGCTCTAAAGCGGCATCAAGAACAGGATTAGCAGTACTGGCGCGCTCAGGGGCCTCACTAAAAAATGCTTGTTTATTGAACAGGTAGTTGCCATAGTAATGGCTGGCGGTAGCATGAGTTTTGTCAGCGTCATGAAGAAAGAAAGGTTGGGAGCGGTCTAAGTAACGCTGACAGTCTAATCGAGCGCCAAAGGACTTACCAACACCCCCGACCACCCCAGACCAGTAATTAACGGGATAGGACATGGTTGAAAAACGAGAGGACTAAAATTTGACAGCAGAGTTAGCAGTAGTGGTGGTAGTTAAATCTGGAGAGCCAGAGGTATTAGTTGCAAGCAAACGACTAGTGGCAGAAGCAGTTGAATTGTCATCAGATGGTTTAGCATTAAGTCTTTGCCAGTATTTACGAAATGTACTGGCTTTGATATGAATCCCGTGAGCAGCAGCTAAGCGACAAATATCTTCAACACTGTAGCCTTGGGAGAGAGCGCGAGCAAACTTATCTTGATAAGTCTCGAGCAATTTTTCGAAAGAAGCAGGATTAGGCTTAGTACCCCAATCATCAAGTTCAGCCAGAAAGCCACCGGGGTTAGGTGGAGGAGCATCAGACTCGATTTGGGGAAGACTAGAAGGGGATTTTTTGGGTTTGGGATCAGTAGGCATGGGAGTGAATGAGGGGTTGGAGATGGTTAGCACAAACAAACCCGATCCAGGAATGGAAGAGGCGCTTTGAAAAAAATGAGGAAAAAACTTGTAACAGATAGAAATTGGATGGGAAAAATCGGCTTAAAATGGGCGCAAGGGTTTTGCAAAAACCGATGGTCCTTTTGTTAGGAACAAGCCAACAAATGAAATAAGTGTGTGTTAAAAAGACAAAGATAGCTACTTTGTAGTTGATTAAGAGAGTTCAAATGGAGAGGTAAGATGCACACAAAGTATATTATACAAACAAAAAATTATGTGTGCTAGGTAAGGGTTTGGGTCTGACCTATGACAAAGTTGCCCAACCTTATACAAAATTCCATCGTTAGAACAGTTAACGTGAACGATTAGGAGCGCTTTCACCTTCCGACTTTGCTAAAAGAATGTGAGATTTGCGCTCCTAATCGAAGGTTGGGCAACTTTGTCCAAGGTTAATGAAGCGGGTTAAAATACGCGGAGAGTGAAAAGTGGTAGAGTGAAAAAGAGCGGTTGAGGAGAAAGGAGCTAGCTATGCTCTTTCAGCAAAAAAAAGCTCCAAGGGCGGGAGTATTATGAGCCTGATGGGCCTAATGGGTATCGATGACAGTTTTGTTTGGTAGGGAAGCTTGTTTGGAGTTCTCTGTTACGATATGGGGAGATTCTTAAAAATAAAAACTCGCGCTTGATGACAACGAATATGTGTCTATTAAGAGCGAATAAACCTGAAAAGGTGCTTGTTTTGATTTCAAAGCGGGTGCCATCTACAGATTTTCTTGAAAAAGTGACTAAAAACGTACTGTGACGGACCGTCAACCTCTAGAAGAGATACTCAAAGGAGTCTTTGAAGACTCGCGGTTAAAGTTAGATGAAAAAGTAGAACGAAAGAATAAGCTGAGCTTTGTTCTCAGTGATCAGGAGTTAGAACTGCTCAATACTACTAGAGGAGGAATGAAGATAAGTGAGTATCTGCGCGCTGTGCTGTTTAACAAGCGGCAACCGATTTCGCGTGCTACTGTCCCTGCTATTAACCGTGAAATATTAGCGCAGTTAAACCGAATTGGAGGATTGCTCAATCAACAGACAAGAGTGTTGAACACTGCAAAGATGTTGAACAGCTTTTCGGCCATCACACCGGAATTTCTCCAGCAGTATCTAGATGCATTAGAGGAATTAAATCAATTTCTCAAAGAGATTGGTTGGGAAATAACTCGACTAAATGCTGGAATTGAGGATGGGAACCAACGGGAAAATTTTTAATGTTTTGCGGAATTATTTAGTCAAAGGGATTGGGGATTGGGTTTACAAAAGAAAAATTCTATTCAAAGCAACAGACCATTTCCTGGATAGTGGGAGGTTATTCGAGTTCCCAATCTCCAGTCCCTTTTACACAAATCTTATGTGTGATTGTCTAATGAGATTCTGGAATCCGAAACGAAAATGATTGGAAAAATTATTAAGAGTAAAAGTTTTAAAAATTTAATAGAGTACCTGGATAAAAAGGATGCAGTTGTCCTGGGAACAAATATGTATGGTCGGAACAATAGAGAATTAACAGCTGAGTTTATGAGTGTTCATGACTTGAATCCGGGAATTAAACAACCTGTTTTACACGCCTCGTTATCTCTGTCACCAGGAGAATCTCTTTCGAATGAACAGTTCACGCAAGCATGTGAAACCTGGATTGAGAAAATGGGGTTTGATTTAGCGTCGAATCAGTACCTCATTGTCCGTCATCAAGATACAGAACACGAACATGCACACATTGCCATTAATCGCATAGATATGGTTAGTGGTCTTGTGGTAGCAGATCATTTTGACCGTTACCGAAGTCAGGAAATTATTCGTCAATTGGAGCAAGATTATGGTTTAGAACAAGTTGCAAAAAGCTGGCAGACATTTAAGAATCAGCAGCGGAATTTCCAGCCGACATTAGAATTGTCTTCTCATCAGAAGTTAGCAGCAGAGATTGAACAGGCTAGTCTTGGCCAACCTACAATGCCAGAATTTTTTCAGCGCTTAGCAAATTATCAGATTCAAGCTGAGCTAAATTTTACCCGGACTGGTAAACCCTATGGTATTAGCTACCAAACGGCATTTGGTGAAAAAGTATCTGGAAATGCTTTAGGGAAAGCTTACAGCTTCTGTGGACTCCAGAAGTATCTCAAAGTTAACTATGATCCTGCTAAAGATCACCTGAAATTGGTTGAAGTGATTCAAAATGCACAACAGCCTGTGTCGCGATCATCGACTGTAGAACTTACCGAGGGTCTTTCTAGAGAGGAGGGCAACCTTAAAAGCCCCACGATTAATCTTGAGGACAGACAACTATCGTATGAAGGTCTGGGAGCCGATTATAGGGAAAAGGGGAACCTTGATACCAAACTAATTAGTTTGAACACCAATCAATCAATCACAGAAGGTTCCCCTTTTCCTTTTGGCAATATTCCAAACCCTCCTCTCCAAACAAAATGCGTTACACCACAAGAGCACGAATCACACTCATCGCAACCATTGCCGGAACCAGTGGAAAATCTTCCCCCAATCCAACAGAAGATTCCGCATGTTTGGGAACCACAATATGGAATTCCCAATATTGAGAAGTTGATTGAAGCTATCCCAACTAAGAATACCCACAACAGTGATGACCAATTTGAACAAGCCAAAGCTTCTTATCAACACTGGGTAAAACAAGCTCAGGCAATTTATCAAATTACACAACCACGAGATATTGACCAGCGGATTGCATTTTTAATGCAACAACAGCAGCAACAACCCAACCAGATCACCCTGGTCTTAGCACACAGCCCTGCTATGCAGGAATTACGCAAACGTGACCATACTTATGTTCAAAACTACTCCCAATTCTGTCAATCAACTGCTCATGAGCATCACTATACCTGGCAGCTTCAAAAAGAGGAGTACCTTAAGGCTATGGAAATAGAGCGCCAACAAAAGGAACAACAGCGCATTGCCGCAGAACGCGAACGACTGCAGCAGCAACAACGACAACGTTACTTGAAGTTGTTAGCCCATTGGGAACAAATTGCGATCGCTCTAGGTAGACCCGGCGATTATGTGGAGAAGATTCAACAGATCACAGATTCTTATGAGCGCGGTCTACCATTATCAAAGAAAGCCATTGAAGCTTGTGTTCAAGATACAGAAGATTATCACAGGCAGATTCAAGCACAAACACAACGTCGGTCTAGAGGATTGCGTTTATGATCCTAACCCGGTAAATGTAGAGAAATGCTTAGGCAGTTGCCAGTAATAAAATATCCCAACGAGCGTTGTTGAAATACAGCAATTCTCATTTTGAAAAAAATCAGAGAAAATTCTGTTATTTAAATAGAGAGCTTGTGTGGAAGCATCTGTCGATTAACAAATTAGATAGGCTCATGTGTAAATTTGGTGATCGTTTGTGGAGGGAGAAGTACAGGAGGTGAGCACAAGATATGAGGAGAGATCAATAAAGGTACTTGAAGAGAATAGTTGCAAGCGGGTTGGGCTTTTGTAATGGTATGACAGACAGCGTAGTTACGGGATTCTCCCAAGATGGTTTCATATCCGATTTGTGTCAATTCCCGAGAGTCTAAGATCAGTAGAAGTGTTTAGAGATTTGACGCTGCTTTAAGGTAGATATTAATAGACGATGAGGAGAGGATAATTTTCAGGATGTTGAGGAGGTTGGACTAGAGCTTCAATTGTTTGACCTAGGATGAGAGTTTGAGATGCATAACACCAAAAAAACTTTGATAAATTAATATTTTCGACAAAATAAATTAAGTCTTTAGAATCTTTAGCTATCACACGGAATTTCTCAGGCAATTGATTATTTTGTTGAGTCAACATACTTTTTCACTGATGAATTCAACTAGTTAAGAAAATTCACGTGACTCTTCAGTCACGGGGTCTTACACGTATTAAAAATGGGGAGGCTTTATTTATTGATTTGTTTACCTCATGATGAATCCTGAAGCTTGTAAGCCCTTGGAGCCGATGATAGGGAAAAGGGGAACCTTGTAACAAAACGGGCCTAGTGAGAACACTAACCGCTCAATCGAAGAAGGTTCCCCTTTTTCTAGTGGCAATATTCCCAACCCATTTTTGAGGGGACAATACGTCAATTGATTCATTGGCAGACTAAGGTAAGAGTGATTTTTTCGAAACCCTCTCTAAGTAATTCCTCTAAGTGCCAAGTATTTGAAATGTCGTTAATTAAATTAGATTTTGAATCTCAAAGCCTTTTCCAAGTTAAATGAATTGAGTTGGGCAGTAGTAGCAGCTATAAAGTTACTAAAAATTAAGGAAGTTAGATTAATTGTCCCGAATTGATAGTACTTTGAAACAAGCATAGTGTAAATCACGAAATTCTATTGTTGTCAAAGAAAATTTCTATAATGATTGCTGATCTGATTGCCGCCATTTCATTTCAGCCACTAAAATAAGCCCCTAGAATAACCTAGGGGGAGATTTGATACTTTATCTAACCAATTTTTAACATGCTAAAATTAGAGCACTACTTTTCTAGGTATTCACCCCACTTTGTTTTTAAGTGGGGTATTTTACTGGTTTTAGTATTATATTAGCTAGCAATGATATTAAAATAGTAGATCTAAAGCGAGAATTTTTCACTTACACTTGGTTGACTAAAAGACTAAGTGTATTTTTAGATTTGATTTCAGTTACTAAAATCAAATTAGTAGAATAAGAATCAATCAATAACGATTATTTTATCTTTCTACGTAGTATGCAGTAGTGCTACGTGTTTATTGCTTCTTGTTCAGCTGTCGAATAACAAGGTAATTGGGCTCTTGTGGAGTTTTGGTGATCCAAGGTGTTGATTATCAAATTAGATGGGCGCTTGAGTGCGATTTTGGTGATTTAGAGCTTGCGTTTTAAATAGCCAACAGCATTGTTAAAAAGTGAGTCTGAGAGATTGCCTAGCTCAAGGGATGGAGATGGTTGATGAGCTAAGTGAGAGCAATCAAGCAAGTTGAGGTCTATAGGATGATGATTGAGTGGTGGCTGGGGTGTCATTAAGTAAACTTCTTCAACTAAACCAGCAATTATGAGTCGAAAAGTAGCTTGCTGAAGGGAAGTAGTTGGTTGATTGATAATAGTAGCGATATTGTTTAAGGACATACGACTGTTGGCAAATGTCAGTATCTGCCGCTCTAAATCCTTTAAGTGAACATGAGGTTGGTTGTCACTAAGAGTACATATGGCAGAATTAGGATCTGGAAGTACATCAGCAAGAGTCTGCCAATTTTTGAGAGATCTTAGGGCCATGAGAGCAGCTTCAATGGCTTCGAGAGTTAATCCGGTCATTTCAGTAGTAGGGGCGGATAAATTTTTATCGAGTTTAAAAACACCGGAGCGAAATTCAAACATCTCCTGAATGTGCTTCAATTGGCTAGCAAATAATAAATTGAGATGTTCTGTATCTAGCAAACCTGAGGCTTTGAGGCGTAATCCCAGAGGTGTTTGCGATTGTTGTGTACAAAATTGGTCGAGCAATTGAGGGTGTAACCACTTGCGGAGCTTGATTTTACGGAGCAAACCCTGACCATTCAAGCAATTAGATGCGGCGACGACACAGCCGTGGCGAAACCAAATGGAGTAGTATCGTGAGCGTGTAGTTGAAGCATGAGCGCTAGATAAATTGCAGACAATTAAACGGCATGTTTTTCTTCCTTGAGCAATAAATAGAAATAATTCAGCTAAGGAAAAATCAGCTAAAGAACTATGTAGACGCATTAGATAGGTAATAAATAAGCAGCTAAAATTTTGCTAAGGAAATTTAGAAAAATACATATTTAACCGAAAGCCTATCAATTATATTGCAAATTATTAAATGAGCAAGGAAAAATCTCCTGAAGAAATATAGACTCATAAAATAAGCATAGAATAAGCACCTAATATCTTTTTTGAGTTTGAATAATGTCCTCAAGGCTGATCGGGTTGTGATTTACAAATTTAAACCGAACTCAGGACATACTGAAGGTGAGATCATTTGAGAGGATGTGTTATCAAACTTCGTTTGTGCGGCGGCTTTGCAAATTCGAGATAACTGCTTTCAGCAAACGAGTATAGCTCATTACTCTCAAGGACATGTCAGAGCGATCGCTGATGTCGAGTATCAAATTAAATTGGCAAAGAGTGCAGTTTTGGTGATCCGAGGTGGGTCGGGTAACATTGGGGTGTCGCCACCCCACAGTCCCCGTGCGAACGGCTCGTGACTGTTACAAATCTTGCCGCTCAAGCCGAGAGTGACTTCCCAGTCAGTAGTAATTGAAGAAGGCTTTTCCTTTTGGTTTGTAGACTTGTTGGTGTGTATTATCCGGTGACAAGGTGAGTGTAGCCAAACTAAGTTGTTAAGTGAGTCATTGAAACCGAAAGTGATAAGTAATGATAATTTGTTCTACAAAGGCGAGAGCATAGGGCATTGAAAGGTTTCCCCTGTTTGTATTATCGTATTACATAGTAAGCGCACTATAATACATATCTCTTTGTACTCACTTAATACCTTAATTAACTGAAACTCTTATACATCAAGGATTTTGAATGTAATATGTTGCTCAAAAAATTTTTGACTTTATCAAAAATAAACGTAAAAACGGTGATACACAGCAGTGTTCTCAGTAATTGAGAACTTATGCCCATTTTCACTTTCAAAGTGATAACAATTATTTTTAAACCCTGTGAATCTTACCAACATTCTGAATCCAGAAAGAAATTCAATCTCATAGATGTTACCAACCTTAAGCTCATTAGCTTGTATTTGCAACATTGTTGTTGGTACTGAAAATACACAGATTTTACACCAGTAAAGTGACTGTTGTTAACTTGATTGGAAAGCAAAAAGCCGTCTTCCGACACTAGACGGCTTAGTAACACAATTAACTATTTTTCTTGTCTTTAGGTTTTCGACAGATGACGTACCGATAGCCTAATAAGAGTATTCTTTATCCGTTTACATCATTAAGCTTACTTTGTTGGTATGTCAATTACCCACATAGGGTATTTTTTTTAGAGACCCATTATAAGCATTGAAATAAGTGGTTTTTAATTTCAAATGAGTGATTCCTACAATTTCTTTAATACTTAATTCTGAGGAAATTCTGAGGATTTCAATCACCCCAAAAGTGCTATCCTCTAAAGGATTTGTCTACAAGTTTTGTCTACAATCAGTATAAAAACTATCATGGGCAGACCAAAGAAG
>JAJPJF010000269.1 GCA_021324415.1 Nostocales cyanobacterium Centralia_MAG_434 | reverse complement strand
TCATGCTTAAACGTGTATGATGATGCTCATCCGCACTACTGCACCATGAAAAGTAAATATTGCAAGGTTTTCCAACTACCGCAGTTGCAACCAATTTAAAACCCTATTAGGGATTGAAACTATGAGGAAAAATTTAAGCTTGTGACAATGCGCGTTGCAACCAATTTAAAACCCTATTAGGGATTGAAACAAGTCAGATTAATTTAGAAACAGCGATACGCGATCGCCTGTTGCAACCAATTTAAAACCCTATTTATTAGGGATTCAAATCATTAAATGTACGGGCAGCACTTGATAATGTAGAGCACAAATGGGAGTTTTAATATCATAACGAATGGTTCAAGCAGAATAGCGCTCGCACCGAAAGCCATTTTAATATTTGTTACGCTATTAATGTTGAGAGAAGAGAATTATGTAAACGTGTAAATCCTCGTTAAATAGAAGAATTCAAAATTAGCTATATTAGAAGATAGATGAAAATACTCTAATTCTTCATAAGGCATTGAAGAAGGTAGAAATTTTATAGTTATCACAGAAATCAGTCGGAGCGCGTACATTCATTGTGGTTCCAATGCTACTCGCGCCCCTTATACTCCTCAGCTAATCCTTGGGAGGTTGTTAGCTAGACTTAATTTCCTTAGTACACGCTGCTATTATCAACAAAATATAGCCAAGCATAAAAGCTATCCAAGCAGGCCAAACTACATAAGGATGTGTTGCTTTGCTTTGTAAATTTATAGTAAAAGCAATCATTATGGGAACTAGACCCCAAATGATTAAATATAGTTTAGTAATTACTGCGATAGTAACTCCCAATACCGCCACCACTAAAAATGCACTCATTAACCTTTCATTACCGTCTGTAGCCCAATCTGTTCTATCTCCCCACCAGGTTAATATATTTCCTTGTTGAGAAGAGGCACAGGTAAATCTAGTAAGATAAGGGTTTTTCCAGTCAAACTCAAAAAATCCTGCACAATGACCATCAACTGCGGCTGGTAAAAAAATTCCTAACACGCAAATTAGAGCACCTATTATTCCTAAAAGCTGTTTATTTAGCATTGGTAGACCTTCATTGATTTTTGCCTTTGCATTGAAACCAAGTTAACTGATCAGTTTTGTTACAGCCACAAGAAAAACTACTTTTTCTCATCTTCCTTATAGACTTAAGAGCGATCGCTATCCTTAAGAAAACTTCTGCATTAAATAAGCGCTGGTAACTTAGTTTGGGTACTTATCTCTTGTGTATCGTCATTTTCATCGTTATTCCTTTCAATTGTTCTCTTATTGAAAGCAGGGAAAACAAAATTCGGGTATTGCTCAACAGCCTTTTGTAACTCATCAAAAATTGGGGACTCCAATCCAGTCGCAACACACCAGACACGAGCACGAGTCAAAGCTACAAAAGCTTCATTGCGTTTGTGAATCTCCTTCTCATCTGGCTTCCAAGACAAAGGCACAGTTGCATAGTTGAACCTGCAAGCATACACCTTCCAAGCTTCATTTCCTTTGGCACGGAATATAGGGGCTATTGTTACATAGCCATCCATGCGGAAAATATCTTTATTTGTATCAACTCCTGCAATGCAGCTTTTAACTCCATGCCTGTTAAGAGCCATTTTCAGTCTTGCAAAATATTGTTGCTCGTCGTTCCCTGTTGGTCCTGTAATCATAATGTCCCAAGGGTCAAGACCTAGCTTTAAGTCATTTGCGACTTGTTCAGCAATCCATTCTTGTTCTTCATTCTCATTATTGAATGATTGCATTACTAATGGAGAACCGACAGCGCTCTGTAATTCAAAGTCTTTTTGGTCTATTGCATGGGGGCTATTTTTATCAGCACGTGTAATCTTAACAAATTTTCCTGCCTTAACACTGGCATCACTAAAATCACCTTCTAAAACTTCATAACCAAGCACTTCCCACTCTTCTTTTCTAGTGACTCCTTGCAATGGACCTCCTTGACGAAAAAGCCCCATGTTAACTGCATGGGCAGTCATGAGTAAAAGTCGAGGGGTACGATAACAACGGTTAATATTATGAGCTTTAGAGATACCATCCTCATAATTGGGAGGAGTTTTATCACCGCTCTTAAGTTTATACCCTCCTAAATCTACTACTGGTGTGCCATCTGGATTTAGACCAAAAATCGTAATTGGTCTAGGTACGATAAGAGAGCCAATTCCTTGCGCTTCATCATATGCCCAATAAAGGCGTCTAGGGTCAGAAAGTGTACCTCTAGCTAATCGATAGAATGAAGGAGGTAAATCTTGACCCTCATCAATCAGGATTACATCATAAAGAACTGGCAAATTAGTTACTTCTTGTTCTAAACAGTTACAGATATATTCAAAAGCTTCCCCCGGAGAAACAGAGCCAATTTCAGCTTTAACATCATTAACGTTTTTAGGATGTTTACCACTCTTTAATGCCAAACTTCGATAGAAACCTTCTTTATCTCTTGACCCCCAAGCATGTAAAACTTTGAGATTCATCCAGTTAGGCTCTTGGGAAGTCATCTCGCGGTACTGCAGGGCGATTAACTCAGTGATTTGGTCATAAAGTGCTTGAGTGAAGAACACAAAAGCCAGTTTCCAATCTGGATTCCTTGCATGTATTTTAGCAATGCGCTTAGCAAACAAAACCGTCTTACCTGTGCCTGCTAGCCCCCGAATTCGCTGAGGTCCGTTGGGAATTTCAAATGCAACTTTCTGTTGCTGCTGATCTAGTACTTTTAATTGAGATTCAATTGTGCGAATTACCCTGAGTGGGTTATCAGGAGGTGTACCTGTGGGTATTGGACGCGGCGGTTTCGATGGTAGAGTCCCGCCTAAAACCGCTTTCACACTCTCCCACTGCTCATCAGTCATCATCCTTTGAGGATTTTCTTTGTTACCCTCAATGAGCTTGTCTCTAAAAGCTTTTGGCGTCAAATCTTCACTTAGCAGGACTACGCCTTGAGTAGATGGAAAATCGTGAAATCCTCTGTTATGCCATTCATCACGTTTAATAAAAGGAAGTACAACTCGAAAATTAAAAGCTATCAAACCACGAGTTTCCCGTCGCTCGGTCAGCTTATTTCTAATTGCAAACATTTGGTCTTCAGCCTGAGCTACAGGTGTCTCAATTTCTGAGTGCCAGTTTTGCATGCTCCATTCATGACCTTGAATGCTAGTAATGTTACCGATATAGCATCCTTTGCACTCCAGAACCCATAAACCATACTCTCGGTGCAGGATGAGAATGTCAGGTTCTCTGTTGAGCTTTCCACTGCGATAAAAAATAGGGTAGCGATAGAATGCTACCCCAGGCTCATCTTTAAAAGCAGTTTTTAACCTTTCCCAAACTTCTTTTTGTGCTTTGTTTTGGTCGAAGGGCTCATACGGATGAAATTCCATAAAGTATGTATTTTTATACTCAGTATTCTTTTCTGGATCGTATTTGCCCTATTCTTTGTCGTCATCCGAGAAAAACAGTAAATTAGTAAGGGAAGCAAACACCCGAAAAATCACTTATTATTTCTAACTTTCAGCTGATAAATCTTTATAGACGAGTGCTTACTACTCGCTTCGACAAATGGTATTGCTGATGTTGTGGTTGTTGATGGTGGAAAGTGCGATCGCCTAGTAGGCACTCTCCACCATCACATCTTTACGTCCACTGTTGCACGCTATGCACTGCGGGATTTCTAGAGGATGGCGATCGCCATGTCTATATAGTATTGGTACAAACTTTGTTGTAATAATCTTCTATCTTTTTTGCAAACTCAGCATCCATAAATTTAAGTAAAAAGTCTGATATTGATATACAGATGGAATAGACATCTTTTGGGTTAATACCATTAGAATGAGCACACAAGTGACCATGAGCAAATATATGTCGGATTGAAGCTGAGATGTGTGCTACATTTGTACTATTATAACTTCGACAGTCACTTAACTTAAGTTTTAGCTTGTCATTTACTCTTTTATAAAGAAAATTGTAGAATAAACCTTTTTTATCTTTTTCTACAAACTCTTGAATGACTTTTTCTGGATTATAAGCAGCTATGAGAGGATTTAATTTATCTAAATCTAAACCAAACGAGTTAATTTCGTTAAACCGCTCCAAAGCAGAATGTGTCAAGAAGACCAGAAAAAAAGCGTTATATCCAGAAATCGTCTCCTGCGAATAACCTTCGAGATTGATTCCTCTGAAATTTTTAGCAAGCCTCACTCTGCCAGCAAATCGATTAATGTCACCTGTTTTTACTTTAGGATCGAAGCCAATACTAGATGGATCATGATTTAGTCTACGAAGCTGATGAAACTTGTCAAAACTCTTTAATTCCATATCTATTTTCTTTCAAAGAAAAATTAAAAATATAGCTCTGCTACTCTACCAAATCACAAATATACTTTGCTCCCTGATAAATATCAGCTACAAACAACCTCAAGGTTTTAAGAGTAAATCTCATTAGAGATTTCGACCAATACTTGAATGAATCATTAAGATGCTGCAGAGGTGTTTGATATGATACCCACAACTATGACTTGAGTATGGATTAAAGGTTCCTTACGGATTTGACATTTAGCCAGGCTTTATTTAATGCGATCGCCCAGTTGCATCCCAAACACCATTGGAGAGTACCTCCTATGAATCGTTGTGAAGTACTCAAACAAGACAACCATGCCTGTCAATACTGCGGCGCAGCTAACGCTTGACCATATAATTCCTTGCTCAAAAGGCGGGCAGCACGTTATTCAAAATTCCATCGTTTATTTTACGACGTAAAAAATGTGTAAATTTATAGCTAATCCAACCTAGTTTTTACTAGCTTTTTTCGGTAATTCTAATGGCAACCCTAAAGACCTAAAGATTCGCGGACTTCTGGATCATAGTGAGCTTTTTCCCAATTCCTAGCACTTTTGACTTGTTCTAGCGTCAGGTTTTTGGCTTCTTCTAGATAACATTCATCTAGGTCAGAACCCTCGATATTAGCTCCTTCAAAGTTAGTATTATTGCAGAAACAGCCCTTAAGTTTTGTACCTCTGAGGTCTGCATTTGTCAGGTCGGCTCTACAGAGATTTGCATCTCTGAAGTCGGCATCTTTGAGGTTAGCATGGGTAAGGATGCTATCAACAAGGTTTATACTTCTGAGGTCTGCATTACTAAGATCTGCTCCATAGAGGTTGGCTTCTTTTAGATTTCGTCTTCTTAAATTAAGCCCTTGTACACCCTTAGTGATAATTTTCAAAACCAAATCTGATTTCCGATTAAGTTTTGCTTGAGGATCAATGATTACACCATTGAGATTAACTTTAATGAGTATGGTACTACTGAGGTCAGTATCACTGAGGTTAGCATTACTAAAGTTTACATTGTAAAAAGTGGTATGACAGAGATCGGTACTACTGAGGTTAGCGTTACAAAAATTCACATGATAAAAATTGGCCCGACTGAGGTTGGCATTACTGAGGTTAGCACCATTAAGATTAACATCACGGAACTTCGTAGTTTTTAAATTGGCATTGCTAAAGTTAGTATTATAGAGGTTAGCGCCAGTGAACCACGTAGCTTCCAGATTGGCATTACTAAGGTTAGCATGACTGAGATCGACATAATTAAGGTAAGTATGGCTAAGGTCGGCAATACTCAAGTCACGCCCTTGGGCACCACTGGTGATGATTTCCCAAATTAGATACCATTTATGATCAAGCTTTGTCCGGGAGTCAATTATTGAATTGCCAAAGTAGGCATAGCAGAGGTTAGCACCTTTAAGGTCAGCTCCTCTTAGGTCAGCACCACTAAGGTCGGCATATTTAAGGTTAACATTACAAAGGTTGGCATCACTGAAGTTGACACCATTGAGTTTTGTTGCTCTCAAACTTCGACCTTTGAGATTACGTCCTTGGGCACCCTTGTTGACAATTTCCCAAACTAGACGCCATTTATTATCGAGCTTTGTTTGGGAGTCAATTATTGAACTGCTCAACTCAGCATAGCTAAGATCAGCTTCACGAAGGTCAGTCCCACAAAGATTAGCCCCAGTAAGATTGGCACTACTAAGGTTAGTCTCACGAAGATCTGCCTGACAAAGATTGGTGTTACCAAGATTAGCACTGCTCAGATCTGCCTGACGAAGATTAGTATTGCTCAAGTTAGCACTGCTCAGGTCTGCCTGACGAAGATTAGTATTGCTAAGGTCGGCTTTACTGAAGTTTTTGCTTCTCCCTCCTTGATTAATAATTTCTTGGATGAGAGATAATTTTTCAATACATCCCTGCTTGGACGTAGTAGTATTTATTTGTTTAACTTTTAAAGCTTTTTCTTTATCCATTTCTCCCTCAATAAAAAGGTCTACAACATCGGTCAAGAAATAATGGTTGACAAGAAAAACATAATCATTCTATATTGAACTTCATAGTCTTATAAAATTATGCAATAATAGGATTTTATGTCGTTAAACTACAATACTAAATTCACTACTTTACTTCTCTAATCTGTTATTAGAATGATGAGATAAAGTCTTAATAAGAAGGAATGCGATCGCAATTCCAATGAGAGGCAAAATCTATAACACGACCAGTTGATTAGGTTGAGTAATTTTTAATTCAAAATTTCCCTTACTTACCTCTCTAGGTGTTACACTCACAACTCTGATATTTTTAGCTTGTAGAGCAAGTGGGTTGGAAGCACCTAAAACTTGATTGAGAATTTTTCGAGGAATATAAACTAAATAAATTTTGTTATCTGTTCCTGATAGATTAAATTGATCAGTGTTACTATCTTTGCGGCTCCATCCATTAATCCGTCCTTCTATGGTCTTAGACTCAGACAAATGACTAGTTTTGGTTGAACCATGAGAGCAGTAAAAATCAACAGGGTTATGCTTAAAATCTGCACATCTTAAAACTTCCTCTGCTCTTTGGGAGATTTTAATAAAATATGAGTAGTCAGGCTCTGGTCCTGCATCATAGTTAGCTTGATGTTTAATGTCAACAGGAGCATCAAGAATAACTTTTTTAAGAGTTTCGCGGTCTAAATCAGAAAGATTGGGTGATAGGTAAACACTCGATCCAGGAATAGAACGGCTTATATGAATAACTCTGAAAGTTTTATCATCTTTTACATTATCATAGGCAACAGCTCCTACATCAGCCTCTCCAGTCTTTACCATTGCCACAATTTTTTGACTTCGATGCCCCATATCTACATTTAAGGTCCTACCGAATAAATCATAAGCTGGCATATAAAAACTAGATGCAGAATTGAAGCCTCCTAAAGCAATAGTAGTTTTGGCTTTCAAATCATTAAGAGATTGAATAGAGCTATTAGATTTTACAAATAAAGCTGCTTGATAGTAAGGCGGCTTATCAGGAAACATCTGAGCTGCAAAAGTGTACCCATTTTCTTTAGCTACTACAGAAAGCATGGGAGACAGGGTAAAGGCAATATCCCACTCTTTACGCATTAGGCGATTTTTCACTTTTTCATAAGGAATAAAACCACCACCATCAATTGTTACTTGCACTTTATTATCAAACTGAGAACGTAAATAATTTGCTAAGCTGTTATATTTACTAGGGTCTCCTAAAATCCCAATTGTCAATGAGCTTATCTGTAATTTTTTCTTGGAGCTGCTTTCTGAACTCACGGGAACAGCAGGTTTCAAAAAAATAGAAATTATTCCGCCTAAAATCGAGATACTTATAACAGATGCTATACTAAAAATTACTATATTTTTGTGCTTTGATTTTAGTTTAGGCATAAAAATTTATGGATTAAGTATATTATTAAAGTTATGCTGTAACAACTTTTGCGAGTTGCTCGTGAGTTATATGACTTGAATTGTGAGCCTGAACATAAGTGTCTAAGGATTGAATTATCCCCAGTAAATTATTTAGGGTAGTGACTCGATAATATCCACTGATATTAGATTGAATATCAGAAGCAATTCTAGCTTCAGAAGGAAAGACAACAACACCATAGACACGTACATTGTTGATTTGAGATTTAGATAGACCATAACTTTGAATTATATGATGATTACTAAGACGAGAGCGAATAGCATTCGCATAGGTTGTAACTTGCTGATAAGGATTTATTCCCCAAGAACAATTAATTAATTTTCTCTTACTTCCTGCTCGATTTATCCAAGCCTTGTTACGTGGATCTCCTGCTGTCTCAATTATTCCTTTATAAGACTTTACTTCTAAAGTAATAATGTAGTTATTCATAATCACTAAAAAATCTACGAATTTACTTTTATCTCCTCCTGTTGCTGCATCAAATTGAGTAAGTATTTCTTTTTGAAGTAAATTATTTTGCAAGCAACCTAAAACTGTTTGCTCAAATGTATTGAGTGGATGCCTACCTGTCTCTTCTTTAAGCCTTTCCATTTCTTCATTAAAATCTGCTATCTGCCGATTTGCTGTTTCAGCCCTTTGATGAGATTCCTGCTCTCGTTGCTGAGATTCTGTTAGTGTACGTTCTAAAATTTGTATTTGTCTATTTAACCGCTCTTGAACCCTATCTTTAGAAACTAACTGATTTTCTAGATTAGCTATTGTTTTTTTAGACTTGTTCTCGTTATTACGAAAATTTTGTAACTCTAACTCAGCCAATAATTTAGATTTCCTAATTTCTTCTATTTGATTTTGGAGTAATTGATATGATCTACCTTGTTGTCTAGCTTCTGCCAGTCTATTTTGAAAAAATTGTAACTGTTGGTTTAATATCTGAATTTGATTCTGTTCTTCTTGTTGCTTTTGTCTAGCAGATTCAGCATCTTTTTTAGCACTTTCTAGTTCAGCTTGTATATTTGGTGAATTTGTGACAGCAGGCATTGATTGCATCACGCTTCTTAGTTCGAGAATTTCCTGCTGTAATCTCTGATTTTGACGGCAAAGATCTTCAAATTGATTAATTGAGTTTAAGCGTTCTTGTTTTATTTCTTCTTGTAACCATTCAAGTTCACTAATTCTATCATCTAACCTAATTTGTAATACCTCATTTTGCTCACTAAGCTCCTTTTCTCTTTCTGCCGCTATTTCTCGTTGAACACGCTTTTTATAAAGAAGATATTCCCAAATACTCCAAACAGCAATTCCACCTGCAAAGCAAGCAAGTATAGTTACACTGTACGTTTTAGCTCGACTACTTTCAGAGATAGGATTACGAAGCCATTTCCAAAAATCATCTTGAAAATTTGGTTTAATACCCCTGACATAGTATACTCTACCAATAACCCGTCCCCTGCTTGTAAAGTTAGTGGCAGTACGTTCAGTAGCACGAGGATCACTATAATTCCATTGAGTAAATAAGGGAGGAGGGTCTAATAATAAATCGTAAGGGTAAGTTTGTAATATTTTTGGATTAAGAGCCTTTGACCAAGAATGATGACTAGATTTCTTTCCAGAAAAAGCAATTACTTTCTGTCCACTAGGGTCTGTCACAACTAACCCAAACAAACTGTAATTGCTATCTAATGTACGTTGTAGTTCTTTTGGCTGATTTTGAATAATTGTGTATGAGAGTTTTGTTGGTAGAGTGTGAGACAGTACGTTAAAATCAACAGTTTGAACACGAAATATTATCGTATTCCAATAGTTGTTATAGCCTTCAAAAATTGCTAATCCACCAATACCACAAGTAACTATCCCTACTGAAGCTAATCTACCTAACTTTTCTGCAACTCGTTTAATATTTGATGAGGGTACTATCTTAACTCCTTTAAATAGCTTTATCATTCAACAACTTTTAATACTGTTTTTTGTCAGGAGCTTTGAGCTTGAGGCTGTCTTTAACAGGAAAATTGAGTTTGCGATCTTCTACCATTTGGCAGTTCTGGTTTTTCCCCTTCTCGCAACAACCAGTAACCGTTAGGCTAATTGTAGAGAAAATGGAGAATAGGGCATTGATTTCCTGTGTCATAGTTAGCAGCTGATAGTCTCTCTAAGAACACGTTTTAAATCATCAAAGATAAGTAATTTCTGAATCTCTTGGCATAACTTGCTTCTTGATTCACCGTTACTAAGTCGTTGTCTATAAATAGCTACCAGTAAAGCTTCAAGACCATGCTTAGCTAGCATATCAGCTGCTATACCTATGATTCCAAGCAAAGCTATTCCCCCCAGCATACCAGCAGGACCTCCCAAGGCTGCTAATGCTGTTGTGATAGCAGCTGCTCCAACCAAACCTGTAGTTCCCATAATCACCAATAGCATAACGGCTGGCAGTCCCATTGCGGCTGCTTTTCTGACAAATTCATCCATACAACGATTCCTCTTGACATCGTAATAATAAATCTGCAATTCCCGAATTAAATCTGCGTGAGTATTACCTTAAATAGCTTGCTCACTTATATTTAAGTTAACTTGATACATACTTAGTCAGCAATGCTTTTCCGCGATCGCTCATCTCCAAGAGTATCTCTTCAATCCGCTGCATTGCCATTGGCGAAGGTTTAGCTCGTCCTTTCTCCCATCGGTTCACTGTAGAATAGGTGACTCCTAGCTGTGCTGCAAAGCGTTCCTGCGTTAACTCAGTTGCAAGGCGCAACTCACGAATCAAGTCGCCAATTTGTGGCTGGTTAATTAACAAAGGTTTTTTGACAATCATCTAGCTCATAATTCATCACGTGACATAGTGGGTGATATGACAAGCTATATTAGCTACACTAAATGGCTATTGTCTCTAAGTACAGTACGGAACTTGAGAGAGATTTTTTCTGTAGCTATGGAGGATAGGCAATACGTTCGATACTCGATTTAAGGTAAAGCTCCGTATTGCTGCTGCCTTACCTCCAAATCTCCTCGATTTTACGGCTTTCCAATTCTACATTTTTTTATCTGATTGAATACAATTACCTTGCCTACTTCCTCACAAATTCCTCAAATTTTCCTCATAATATCAGGGCAAAGCTTGAGATAGAGGATATAAATTATGCTATTAAAAGAAAATACAAATCTTAAAGAAAAAGAAGAGTTGCAAAAATATCTGCAACAAATTCCTGAGCAATGGGATTCAGACATCTTTATATTTAGTCACGAAATTTTTCATGGAAGTGTCAATTATTTAATTCAGGAAATCAAAAACAATTTCAATAAAAGAAATAACATTTCTTTATTATTAACAACTAATGGAGGAGAGCCAGATGCAGCTTTTAGAATGGCAAAATTCTTGAAAAAAGAATACAACAAGTTTACTATTTTTGTATTTGGATATTGTAAGAGTTCAGGAACATTATTAGCTCTGGGAGCAAACGAAATTGTAATGTCTGATTTTGGCGAATTAGGACCTCTTGATACACAAGTAGCTAAAGAAGGTGATTTGAGAAGAGAATCTGGTTTAAATTTAAAACAGTCTTTAAAACTGATTAGAGAGGAAGTCCCTAAGATCTTTAAAGATTGTTTGCTCGCTATTCTTGACTTAGATCCAGATAAAAGTACAATTCCTCTGAAGGTGATGGAAGATATTGCTGCTTCCATAGCTGGAAGTTTACTTCAGCCAATTTTAACTCAGATAGATCCTGCACGTCTTGGCGAAATCGATAGAGCAACAACAATTGCTATGAAATACGGAGAAAGGCTCAATCCAACACAAATAAAGGCTATAGAAACCCTCACATCAAACTATCCATCACATAGTTTTGTAATTGATTATGACGAAGCATCTAAATTGTTCGGTGATTGTATTAAAAGACCTATTACAGAAGCCGAGAAAAATCTAGAACGATATTTAGAAAAGTATGAATTTGATATAATGCGTAATCCATCTGGTTTTATAGGAACTTTAGAAGAACTTTTGACAAAGGACTCAATAGCAGAAGGTTGATAAATAAGATTTATAAAGGACTTGGTCATTTGTGTGACACAACCCGGCATTAAGAGTGCAGGTGATGACGGAAGAACTCCAGTATGCGTGACTGAGCGTCTGCTGCGGAAGCCTCATGATAGCCCATTCCGATCCTGGTCATCACCCAACCTAATGCACCACCGTGAATATTCATAAAAGCATGTCCAGCATCAGGGTACTCCTTGAGGTCGTGCTCCACACCGTTTAAACGAAGTGCTTTCTCCAACCGGGACGCCGCCCCCCTAAGCGTATAGTCACGCGAGCCGAAGCTGCCAATCACAGGACAAGCACCTTTGAGAATTTCTTGTGCATCTTTTGGCACCATCCCGTAATTAACGCTGGATGCCGCAAACCCCTCGGTCGCGGTGAGCAGCGCGAAGCCTCCGCCCATGCAGAACCCGAGTACACCGATCTTGCCCGTACAGTCGTCGCGACTGGCTAGAGCCAACCTCACCGCCTCGATATCGTCGAAGGCAGCACCCCGACGTGCGATCATGTCTCGAGTCACGGACAGAATGCAAATGGGTGTTCTGTTCCAAGAGTAAAGATCGGGCGCAATGGCAAGATATCCCGATGTGGCAAGCCAGTCCACCTGACGGCGACTATCGTCAGTTTGTCCCCATATATCATGGAGAACCACTACACCCGGCCAAGGACCTTCGCCCTCGGGCGAACGAAAATAGGCAGAAAGTGAGTGTTCGCGAGCAGCGATGTTGAGAATAGGCATGAGAGTCAATGATTAGCGATCGCTTCATTATTTATACTAGGATTACTTATCCAAATGCTCAGTAGTAAGCTGAAATTTTAAGTCGTCACCTCAGCAATAGCAGCTTTTGGTCACACCCCCTAACCACTTGCTGTTTGCTCACCATTAGATGGTGTTTCCGGAGTTTCTAGACATTTGGAGTTATTCATCGAACAATCGAACATGTGTAATCCAAACCTTTGGGAGAGTTCTTCACAAACCTTAATTCCTCGGACACTATTACCATTTACATCCAACGGCGGCGAGAAGACTCCAATGCCCATACGATCTGGAACCACAACAATAATGCCACCACAGACGCCGCTTTTTGCTGGCAGTCCCACTTTGTACACCCACTCCCCAGCAAAATTATACATGCCACAGGTGTACATCACACTTAGAATGTCTTTGATATAACTCTTGTCAATTACCTGCTCTTTAGCCTTGGGGTTGAACCCTTTATTTGCCAGCGTTGCTGCCATCACTGCCAAATCTTCACAGTTGACCATGATTGAACACTGCTGGAAGTAAAGGTCAAGGGCTTCGTCAATTTTTTCGTCAATCATGCCAAAATTGCGCATTAGATGTG
>JAJPJF010000510.1 GCA_021324415.1 Nostocales cyanobacterium Centralia_MAG_434 | reverse complement strand
TGGCAAGGGTTGTAAAGAATTATGTTCATTATTATCATTGAAATCCTTACAGGATAAGGCTTTCAATGATTTTGAACTAGGTTTTCCATAAAAAGAACCGAAGAACCCCCTTTTTTTAGTGGCGAAATTCCAGAGCGCAGTTGGTTATTGGTGGTAATAAGGTAGAACATTTTATTTTTTGGATCTTCCCAGTAGTAAAATGTGCAACCGTCGCCCAGCCTTTCAGGTTAGGTTGAGGGTCTTACAAGTTAAAAGATGGAGCAATCTTACTACAAAACTAGATTGATACAATTCTTAACTTTCTTTATTTACTATAAAGTCACATTGTAGGAATCCCGACTTCCATAATTCATGAATCTGTCGCTCATCAGGAGTTAGAATTTGTGACTTCTGGACTCTTCTGATTTGATTTAAAATTTTTAATTCTTCAAGACTTAGATATTCAGTTTTTCCAAAATACTTAATATCCTCCAAGTAATGATGTACCGCATTACGTATCACCCTGAGAGAAAACTCTATTTTTTGCTGCTTTGACAAATGATAGTTATGAAAGTAAATGGTTTTATTAGGAGAGTTTGATAAAGCCATTATGTGAAATTCTTCTTCCGTAAATAAACTGCTCCATTTTTGAACTAGTTCATTATCTTTTCTTTTTTTATGAAATCCATAAATATAACTAGCAATCCTAGATGCAGCAGACTCAACTTTTTCTGAAAAATCTTGACCTTTTTCAATTATGTTAACAGCTAATTCCTCTAATGTTTTTTCGGAACATTCCATTACATATTCAAACGCTTCCTGTTGGCGTATAACATGCCTTCCTATTCCCAGAGCATGGCCAATACTTTTCAAAACTTTGGCAGTTATACACTCATACCTTTCATGGTTATTAATTGTATACACGGCTAAAAAATAAAATAAAAAATGTATTTTGCTACAGATAATAGTAACATCTCTTATGAAGTCTCTTTCACGGAATTTCTTATCCAATAAAAGTAGCAGAGATAGATAGTGAGGAAAAGTGACTGGCATTGAACCCGTTACTTTTTCAATCTTCCACCTGAATATTTGGGTGAGGGTGAAAACTCATAGCTTTCTTCGGTCAAGATCGATGGTTCAAAGAAAAAGGGGAAGGTCAGGTTCCCTCTGGGGATAAGGGGTAGAAATAAATCCACTCCACAGGATGCCTCTGCTATCTGCCTGTCTTGCTTAAATCTATGGACTAAATTTACTGATTCGAATTGATTCCGAATGATTCGGAATCAATTAAAGCCACTTTTTCAACCAAAAATGGTTTAGGCTTGAAGAAATCGGAAAAACTTACATTCATCAAATTATTTAAGCAAACTTTACAAAGGATTTTTATTAAAAGCTCCTTTGTATTAGCTTGAGAATTGATTGTATATTTTTCCACTCAATGCTTACAAAATCAATAATAAAAAGGGAGGTTTAATGGAAACTTTCTTAGTAAATGTTGCTGCTTCCAGCAGCTACCTAACTAAAGATAGAATTTTTGCTACTTCCAAAAATGAAGCAATCACACAAGCAATACCAGATTCGGAAAGTTTTCTAGAATTTATTT
Source organism: Nostocales cyanobacterium Centralia_MAG_434 (assembly GCA_021324415.1). GTDB lineage: Bacteria > Cyanobacteriota > Cyanobacteriia > Cyanobacteriales > Nostocaceae > JAJPJF01. The sequence continues at coordinate 3,362 of JAJPJF010000510.1, read as the reverse complement.
CTATAAATCCTAGATTTATTTTGGAAGAACAGAGTTTTGACTACAAAGTAGTATCCATTAAAAGTAATGGATACAAATACAGGAAGTCTTGTTTTGATTTTGATATTGAGATGGAAATTAGAGGTTCGGCAACATGCTTAACGAAAATTCAAGCTTATTCAAAAATAGATGCCATGCAAAAAGTAAGATTCCTTTTTGGACAAGCAATCGCTCTTGTTCCAAAAGATAAAAGAATTTTGAGCTTTGATATGGATTCTCTAAATGTTGTTTATAAGGTTGTTAATGTAGAATACCTTTTGCCTGATCAATATTCAAATTATTTTGAAATTGATATATCTATTGACAATACAAGTCTTAAAGAGATAGATAACAAAAATCTGATGTCAGAAATTCAAAAACGTCAGATGCTAATTACTCGTGTCTACAATCTCAACTCGTCGGAAGCATTTTACATATTTAATAGGCCTTATGATGGTAGTAATGATATGCTCCATAACAGAATTGCTGAAGTGCTAAGTTATAGGTGATGATAATCGCGAATTATTGACGCTATTTATTGAATTCCACGTCAACTGAAAAGAAGCAACAGAGTCCTCTCAGTTATTAACAAGAGCAAAAGAACCTTCTGACTTGTGGTAAAGTTTTCTGTTGGAGGCAGGGAGAGTTATCTTTGCAATCAATTAAAATTCCAAATATTTTTTTTAAAGGGAACAGGAAACGGGCAACAAGCAACAGGGAAATCGCCATAGATAAATCAAGGGGATTTGGACAAGGACGTCTTGTTGATTCGCGCTATGCATCTCTCAACAATTCTTTTATTCTTTTCATTCATAAATAATGGTGCTAGTACCCAATTTCGGGACTAACTCCTGGGACTGTTCCCTATTCCCTGTTGCCTGTTCCCGCCCCGGAGGGACTGGTCATCTACCTAGCTCTCTTTTCTTTTTTGTATGTGAGCGATCAGTTCTGCTTGTACCCTTTGGCCAATCGCATTTCTGAGATGGGAATCATCTTGTTTCTCGCAACTATTATTCCTGAGAAATATGCTCTAAATCCTAACACAAAGGTCGTAGCTATCTGAATAATTGCCTGTTCCGAATTATTGTGGGGATACCATCATTCGACCAAGCCTGTTGAACATCTGCAATAGCAATTCTAATTCAGAATAAGACAATGACATTTTTTGCAACAGCTTATTGTCCAAGCTTTGCCCTGGCTGTCTGTGAAAACCATACCTGTGGGGATGATGAACTGTGGATGGGTAGAAAGCAAACAGTTCTATCGTCTCATCTTTAGGAATATACTTGCCTTCATCAACTAGCCAGATTTTTAGTGATTCACGCAGCAGTAAAGATAAGTAACTGACACGAAGGTTGGAATTGTTTCTGAGACTGTAATTAAGGTACACACCTCCTGTGTACCAATAGCTTGTTCCTTGGTTTTTCCGTACGACCTGTGAAGCGCAAATATCTAAGTCATGCTCGTGGAATTTTTCAGCTTTGACCTGCTTTTGGAGAGATTTTGCTGAGTCCTCAGTAAGTGGCCACAGTAAAAAAACGCCAGCAATCATCTGTTTTTGATAAAAAAGCGCCTTAATACCATTGGGGTAGGCTGTCCACCATTGCTTCAATTGTGCAAAATCTAGTGTCAGGTAGTTTGCCTGGTAACTCATCACCCCAAAAGCTTGCTTAAGCTCACTTAGATGAGACAAATTGCGCACGGTAAAATCTTCAAGCTTTGCACCTACTAAATTGACGGCACTAGTATCTACATCTTTGAGATTAACGCCATCCCAGTTGACAAACGCTGCTTTGGCACCTTCTAGGTTGGTATTACCAAAGTTTGCGCCAGTGAGGTTTGCATAACTAAAATCAGCCCCAGAGCAATTCGCGCCAGATAAATCAGCACCCTGTAGATTTGCTTTTGTCAGATTAGTGTTTGATAAGTTGGCATTCATAAGCCATGCTTGACTCAAATCTGCTTGTTTGAGACAACACCCACTAAGATTGGTGTTGATAAGTTCGGCACCAGCAGCATTGATTTTCGTAAAATTAGCCTCAGCAAGATTCAACCCCATGAGATTTTCATCTTGCAAATTCCAGCCTTTGGTGAAATTTCTCTGGTTTTCTAAAGTGTAAGCTAGCCACAGTTTGAAACTGATGGGAACATATTGCAGTAATTGTTCTGGTTTGAGCGCTTTAACAGGAAGGTCTTCAAAAGATTCCGGGGTATCGCTGACTATGGCTTCTAACTGGTAAACTTTAGCGCAGACGACTTCGAGCACATCTTCAAAGTCCAGAGCGTGGCTGTTTTTCGACAACCTTGCCTGGGATAAGATTTGGGGTGTTATCATACAAACCCGACTATCGCTTTTGAGCTTAGTAATAAATCTATTAGCCCACTCAGTACCGCCTAAGTGACGGCAGTAAAAGAGGGCTGTCTGTATGGCAATATCTGTGATGTGTAATCGCAGCGTTTCACTTTCTATGATTCTCCACAATACTTCGTAATCGAATTGAGAAAGTAAAGTGTATTGACCTCCATCCATTATACATTTGATAAGAGTTCTGCGATTAAGTAATACTGGTATCATCAGCTTTTATTTGAAGTGGCTTACGTAAATCTTCCCAAACTTGTGACCTAGTTTCTGTAGCTTTTGCCCTGAGCGCTCTAGTGTTCTTCGATTGATATATTGAGCCTCTTTGTCTAGGTGTTTTTTCAGGAGATGGCTTTGCTGACTTCGTTTCCTCAGAACCTACCCATTGCATCAGATCTCCAGGTTGACAATTTAGGGCATGGCACAACTTATCAAGGGTAACTTTTTCCAACCTATCTGGCATCTCTTTTCTGAGCTTGGAAATAGTCACCTCGTGAAAGTCTGTTGCAGTTGCTAGTTCTTTGTTAGAACAGCCGCGCTCAGCCATGAGCGCCGATAGCCGCCATTTAATAGTCATCCTCTATTTTCGAAATAAACTTATGTTTCTCTATTGTAAAGGATTTTTAAACGTAGCGGCTTATTTAGAGCAAGATTTAATTTGTAAGCCTAATTTGATAGAGATAACAATCTTGTGACTGGTTGTATGCATGAACTACTCTACCAGTACAGGCGGATATGGTTTCTAGCTCCTCGTCTATCTGTAAATTAGGCACTTGCCAGTAATAAAATGCCCACCTTATTACCACAAATAAGCTATTGTGCTCTGGAATTTTGCCACTAGAAAAAGGGCAGCCTTCTGTGGTTGATCAGTTGGTGTTGAATTTGCCGCAACAAAAAGGGGAACCTTCTTTAATTGATCAGTCGGTGTTCAAACTAGTTGGTTTTGTATTAAGGTTCCCCTTTTTGTCAGGATCAGGCTCCGTGT
>JAJPJF010000541.1 GCA_021324415.1 Nostocales cyanobacterium Centralia_MAG_434 | reverse complement strand
CTCTATGTTGAGTCTTTTACATGAGGGTAGAGGGTGTGAAACCTCTAGGAGAGTAGGCTCTCCGTACTAAACGACCTTTCAAGTCGCGCTTATGCCCCGCACCTCTCGGTCTTTTACTTACCGTGATTCGCCCACAACGAATCGCACCGCTTTGCGCAATCGTTCGTCGGCAATCGTCAGCCCAAAAAACATCGCCTGAAACCCTTAAATTCCCTTGATGTAATTTTTGTGCATTTTTTAGAAGGTAAAATTGGTTCTTGTCAGATTTTGGTGATAAACACGGAAACTCGTTTTAAGGCAGACGGCAGAAGGTTTTCAAACGTCTTGTTATCCAAGCGTGGGACTTGTGACCAAGACGGGCGATTGGGCTTTAGCACCAAGACGAGAACGTAAACGACGATAAAAAGCACCTAAGGGGTTGAGCAAAAATAAATTGAATAAACCTTTTTGGGGTTATTGGTCTTGGCAACACTATTAATCGTTATCGAGGGTCTATTTAGAGTCAAGGGGAACCTTCTTGAGTTGATCAGTTCGTGTTCTAACTAATTAGTTTTATATTAAGGTTCCCCTTGACTCCAGACAAAATGCGTGATGTATCGAAGGTTTGTTCAATTTATTCCGGCGTGGATGCTAAAGCAGAATTACTCTTGCCAGCAGTTTGTGCTGCCATGCGAAAAGCATTAGCTGCTCGATTGATAACCTGACGAGTCTCTCGAACTTTTAACTTGGCAACTACCACTTCACCAATGTCATCACCGCCTCAACCCAGCAACCTTGCCTTCCATACGGGCGACAAAGCACCAATGAGCGTTCGATTTTAACTGTTAAGACACACTCAAAGTGTAGACCTTTTCCGCGTCGTTATATCGTTTCTTTCTAACATCACGAGCTAATGAGCGCTCGTGGACAGCTTCCATCAGTATTGGAAAAAAGAACGAATTTTCGTCATTTCAACCAACGAAAAATTAAGGTTTCACCCCAGAGTGACGGAAGAGCGCTAAGCACAATACCCCTATAAAACATAGATAAAGTTGATCTAAAGTGTAATTATATAAGTACTAATTTTCCCTACCTTCTAGTGCTATTTCCTGAAGTTCCTCGAGCAATTGCTGTAGTCGCTGACGTTTGGCAGGATTGTCCCAAATAGCAGATGATTTCAATAATGTTTTAGAAACTTGAGTGAATTGTTGTTTCAAAGAGATTTCTTCTAACTGAGTTAATTGGGTATTCTCTTGAATAGCTGCACGAATTTGACTGAGTGACCATTTGTCTGCTATTGCCCGTTTCAAAAGCTGAGCCAGTAAAATAGGGTCTTTAATGCGTGCCAACGCTCTCGCCTTTGTATACTCAATTTTTCCGGCTCGTAGTGCTTCCAAAATAGGGTTTGGCAAGTTGAGTAAAGGTAAGCGATGACTAGCAAATGATTCCCAACTCATTTTACCAATTAAGCGAAAGACGGATTCAACTAAAATTCGTGTTTCTTCACTTCCGACAACGTTGTTGGAACCTTGTTTCGCTAAACGATGTAGTAGTTGAGAAACTTCTGTTGTCGGGATCTCCAACTTATTAGCCAAAAGCGTGATAATTCCCTCGGTTTCTTCTACTGGATTAAGATCTTCTCGTTGTAAATTTTCAATAAGTCCCAGTTCAATCGCTTCTACATTCGTCATTTCCCGAACTATCACGGGGACTTCACTCAGTCCTATTTCCTTAGCTGCCCGATAACGGCGTTCTCCTGCTACTAACTCATAGTGCTTGTCCACTAGTGGACGCACTATTAATGGTTCCAGTATCCCATGAGTTTTGATCGACTCGGCTAACTGCTGCAATTTTTGAGGGTCAAAGTACCGACGGGGTTGTTGAGCCGGTAGTTGAATGCTGGATATATTCACAGTTACGAAATGTTCTACATTTGCTTGTGTCAGATCGGTTGGACTAAAAATGCTGATTGTCGAGTCAATTTTGAAAGGATTGTTGCCAAGACCTCGTTTAGACATAGAAAATCATAACTCCTGCAATCTTTTCCGACAACGTTGTTGGAATCCAATGTGATCACTTTCAGTATTTTAGATGCGCTTGAGCAATTCATTCATCAATTCTTTATATGCTTTTGCTCCTGTGGCTTTTGGATCGTGTTCAAAGATCGATACTCCAAAACTAGGAGCTTCTGAAATACGTACTGTTGTGGGAATGACTGTTTTGAACATACGTTCTTGAAAATGCTCTTGCAAAAATGTCAATACATCTTTACTTATCTTCTGCCGCCCGTCAAATTTAGTGGCAAGCACACCTAAGACATTGACTTGATGGTCTAAAAAATTTCTCACCAAATTAAAGGCATATTCCACACCCTGAACTCCCAATAGCCCAACATAGCTCATATCAACAGGTACAATAACGCCATCACTTGCTTTGAGCGCATTAATTGAGAACACACCAATATTAGGTGGACAATCAATTAAAGTGAAGTCATACTCACTATCAACTTCACTTAGCGTTCGCTTCAACAAATTCTCTCGTCCAGGTAATCCGGAAATTTGTAGTTCCTCAACCGCAAGCAAAATATTAGATGGCAAGACATCAACTTGGTGATTGCACACCTTCACAAGCGCACTTTTGAAGCGCTGCTTTCGCTCAGTAGGCGAATCACTCTGAAGAACATCTTTCAGTTGAGTCCCTAGTTTCCAAATTTCAATGCCAAGAGAAGCACTGGAGGTTCCTTGGGGATCAATATCTACTAATAAAACTTTCTTTTTCTTAAACCGGGAAAGAGCATCTGCTAGATTAGTTGCAGTAGCAGATTTACCAACTCCTCCCTTCATATTAAAGATTGCAATTTTGTAAGCCATAATATTCATTGAGGCAATTAAACTTATTTTGTCAGATGATGAGTCTTTTCGGCAGAGTATGGCTAGGGAAGAGTAAACAAGTTGTACAAACATTAACTTTATAGTGAATGTTTAACTTCCCATGTAATAAAGTTCAGCAACCCGCTCTATATTCAGTCAGGTCAAATCTTTTACTTTTAACAGTAGAGCAGCTTCAAGCTTATCTGTCAGACTTTGTCCATTACTAATGAGCGGAGATTTTCTAGTGTTGTGTTACAAAAAATAGGGGGTGTGATAGGCTGAGAAACTCGTACTCTTATCTAACATCTCTACATGTTCAAGTCCAACCCCTTCAAATGGTATTACCATAAACCAAAAATCATCCTGTTGTGCGTGCGCTGGTACTTAAGTCACCCACTTTCCTAATGATAAGTATTGACTCAGATACAGAAACTGCATGTGAGGACTCTTCAGTGTTACACAAAGCGCTAGATTCTCTACCTACTGTTTGTAAAAGACAGAGTATACGTGTTCAAGTCACATTTGGCTGTTGATGGCTTACTAATCGCTCTAATTGTCTAAATCCTTATCTCAAACTACTCAATTATCCATCTTTTACGCCTCTGATAGCAGGTATGCGCTAGTTTCTTTTCTACATTCTCTTTATGCATTTTTCGTTCTTTTTGTCAATGTACATAAAGAATGGCATTGATTACCAGCAATTCTCATTTTGAAACGATTTTGCGCCATTTCAGCGATCCCCAGATTTGTTAAGAATTGTAAAACCCTCTGACTATAAGGGTTTCAATGTTATGAAACCTTAAAATGAGAATTGCTGACCATTTTCACCAAATCTGCACTCTTTGCCTATTGCTTTTGATTGAGGAGTCCCCGAGGAGAGTAATTGCACAATTCAGACAAAATGTCACCTCCCACTGAAGGACGTGACAACACAGTTAATAACAATACCATTATTCTACATTGATAAGTAGTTGAACCTAATTAATTACATAGATGTATAGTAAGATATATGTGGAGAAATGAACGTATCTTAACTAGAAGATTATATGATATTTATTAGAGAAATTAATCCCTTATCATAT